>JBNJHQ010000040.1:0-3702 GCA_051748705.1 Bacteroidota bacterium
GTGATGGTGACAAGCAATGGCTTTGAAGGAGACAGGTCGAACACCTACTATGGCGTCAGTGCATCCGTATCTGTTAAGGAAGGCGATGCAAGACCCAGTGACGGCTGGTACAGGAGCTCACTTTTTTATGCTAACCTGGATCATGAGGGTATAGGTAATGAAGCTCTGAAAAGAGCCCTCAGGAAACTGGGACAGGCCAAGATTGAATCAGGAAATATGCCGATGATAATCGAAAACAGGCTCGTAGGCCAGAGTCTCAGTCCCCTCATCAGGGCCCTCAACGGTTCGGCAATACAGCAGAAAAATTCCTTCCTGGTGGACATGCTCGGTGAAAAGATAGGCTCCGGCAGGCTCACAATAACAGATGACCCATTTATTGTCGGGGGAAGGGGATCTGGTCATTTCGACAACGAGGGCCTGGCCCTGAAGAAAAGGACAATCATTGAGAAGGGCGTCCTGAAAAACTACTACATAGATACATACTACGGCAAAAAGCTGGATATGGAGCCTACCAGCGGAATCACCACCAACCTTGTTTTTGAACCGGGTGATAAAAACCTGGAAGAGATGATTGCCCTGCTTGACAGGGGTATCCTGGTGACCGGCTTTAACGGTGGTAACTGCAATGGATCAACGGGAGATTTTTCATACGGTATTGAAGGTTTCCTCGTAGAAAAGGGTAAAATTGTGAAGCCTGTATCGGAAATGAATATCACCGGCAACATGCTGGATCTTTACAGGAACCTTGCAGAGGTGGGTAATGATGTCTACGAGGAGGCGGCATGGAGGACACCTTCATTGCAGTTTAACAATGTTAGTTTCAGCGGTAAATGATTACCGTGACAGAGGTCTTACGGCCTGCCGCCAGGGATGCCGTCCCCTGCCTGGCTATTGATCTGAACCAAGAAGCATTCCAGGTGTTTAATATATAAAGAGAAAAGATGAATAAAACAGCAATAGTATTCGGAGCAACGGGGCTTGTGGGTTCAGAACTGCTTTACCAGCTTATAAGGGATATAAGGTACAGTGCCATCAAGGTATTTACCCGTCGTGAGCTCAACATTGAACATATCAAAGTGATAGAACATGTGGTGGATGTGGAAAACCCTGGCAGCTATGCTGACCTTATTAAGGGAGATGATCTTTTTATCTGTCTTGGTACCACCAGGCGGAAGGCCGGATCACTGGAGAAGATGGAAGAAATTGACCGTGACCTTCCTTTTGAAATAGCAAGGACTGCCCTGACAAGGGGTGTTAAGAATGTAGCGGTGGTGTCGAGTATAGGAGCCAGTGCCTCCTCGGGGAATTATTACTACAGGATAAAGGGTGAGATGGAAAATAAGATCACTTCACTTGATTTCAGCCGTAAGCTTGTGCTGAGACCATCGATTTTGCTCGGGAAAAGAAGTGAAACGAGGATACTTGAATCAGCCGGCAAGTGCCTGGTGAAAACCTTTTCTTTTGCCCTCAGGGGCAAAAACCGTAAGTACAGGGGCATTAAGGCAAGCGATGTGGCCTGGGTGATGGTGAGGGAGATTAATAATGTCAACGGAAAAGAACTTTATGAGTCGGATGAGATAGAAGCCATCAGGAGGCAGAGGGATGAAGCAGAAAAGGAAAAAGAGAAGGAAAAGAAAACAAAAGAAGCATAGAACCGGTACTCCTTTTGCCGGTTAATGTTTATCATTATTTCATATATTTACATCCTAATTAAAAAATATTTATAATGGCAGGACTGATTATTATACTGGTTATTGTTGTTATTCTTGTATTAATCCTTATATCTCTGTATAACAGGCTTGTAAGGTTAAGGAATAACAGGGAGAATGCTTTTGCTGACATAGACGTGCAGCTCAGGCAGCGACACGATCTTATACCACAGCTTGTTGATGCTGTTAAGGGCTATATGACGCATGAGCGTGAACTGCTTACAGAGGTCACCAATGCGCGGGCCCAGGCCATGCAGGCAGGTACCATTAATGAAAAGATAGGTGCTGAAGAAAGGCTTACCAGGGCACTGGGTGGCATACAGGTCGCCGTTGAGGCTTACCCTGACCTGAAAGCAAGCCAGAATTTCATGCAGCTACAGGAGGAAATATCAGATGTTGAGAACAAGCTTGCAGCTGTCCGCAGGTTCTTCAATGCAGCCACCAAGGAACTGAATATCGCAGTACAGGTCTTCCCCTCGAATATTATAGCAGGTATGTTTGGTTTCCACAAGGAACCCATGTTTGACCTGGGTGAACGCCGCGAGGTGATGGAAGAACCGCCGAAGGTTAGTTTTGAATAATAAATAGCATCAATGAGTTACGTAGGCTTACAATCGCAGATATGGAAGAATAATATCAGGTCGACGCTATTGCTTATTCTTTTCCCGCTGGTGATCATGGCTCTTGTTTTTGTTTTCTGGTTGATATACAGCATGTACCAGCCGGAAGCAGGCATTGATCCAGTGAATGGCTTTCTCAGGACCATACCATGGGTGGCAGCCGCTGTTCTGCTGTGGTTTTTCATTGCCTGGTCCTCACATACATCGATGATAAACAAAGCAACCGGTTCGAGGCCGCTGGAGAGAAAAGAGAACAAAAGGGTTTATAACCTGGTCGAGAACCTTGCCATTGCTGCCGGCATGAAGCGCATGCCTAAAGTAAATGTCATTGAGGACGACAGCCTGAATGCCTTTGCCAGCGGCATTAATGAAAAAACATATACCATCTCTTTGTCAAGGGGAATCATTGACAGGCTTGATGATGATGAGCTGGAGTCGGTTATAGCTCATGAGCTGACACATATACGCAACAGGGACGTCCGCCTGCTGATTATCTCCGTGATCTTTGTGGGGATCTTTGCCTTTGCCACCCAGGCACTGCTGCGGGGGACTCTGTATGGCGGTGTTGGAAGGCGGAGGGACAGTAAGAATGGCATTGCCATAGTATTGATCATCGTGCTGGCAGCCCTTGGCTGGTTACTGACAACACTGTTCAGGTTTGCCCTGTCACGTAAAAGGGAATACCTGGCTGATGCAGGATCGGCCGAGTTGACGCGTAAACCCTACGCCCTGGCCTCAGCCCTCAGGAAGGTGTCGGGCGATCCCCGCATAGAGGCAGTAACACGCAAGGATGTGGCCCAGATGTTTATAGAAAACCCGGGTGTCAAAAAGAAAGGAGCCTCTTTCTCCACCCTCTTTGCCACCCACCCACCCATACAGGAAAGGATAAGGGTACTGGAAGGGATGATGTAAAAACAAGATACTATGTCAGTAGTAAGATTTGGGGTGTCAGTGGAAAAGGACCTGCTCCAGGCACTCGATGAGTATGTGGAGGAAAATGCTTTTGCCAGCAGATCGCAGGCTATAAGACGATTGATATCGGATAACCTTACCGTAAAAAAATGGAAATGCAACAATATTGTTGCCGGTTCGGTAACACTTGTATACAACCATCATAAGAACGATATACAGATTATGCTGACCGACCTTCAGCATGACTACCATAAATTAATACTGTCATCACAGCATTTCCACCTGGATAATGATCAGTGCCTCGAGATAATAGCCGTTAAGGGAAAGGCAAAAGAACTCACTGAACTGGCAGATAAGCTGATAGCCATAAAGGGCATACAGCACGGTAAGTTATCAATGAGCAGGGTGGATTAGCAGCTGCCCGGGATCAGGGTCAGCAGCTGCTCAGGATCCGGATTAGC
>JBNJHQ010000040.1:3802-15996 GCA_051748705.1 Bacteroidota bacterium
GCTGATTTTAAAACCTCAGCGAAAGGCAGCTCAGGCCGCCGTCCAGCTTACGGAATTCGGAAACGTCGATCTCAATAATGTTATAGCCCGCATCTCTGATTTTATCACGGGTGCCCGGGTAGCCTGCCGGTACCAGTACATTGCCATTCACCCATATACAATTGGCAGCATAGCTCTCAGACAAATCAATATCAATTATATTAAAACTTTGAAATTCTTTCTTTAAAGGAAATTCACCGGCGGCAAGGAGTGTATTGTTTTCAAGGTATGACACTCCTGTCTTAAGGTGTAATACATCTTTCAGTTCAACCATTGATCCTGTCATACCGTGACCTTCAAGGAAGGATATAAGCTGCCCCGCACCTTCCCTGTTTGTCCTTTCCGACAGGCCAATATAAAAGTGTGATCCAACCATCATTATGTCACCTGCCTCGACAGTACCCGGTGCCTTAACTTCATAAATTGTCTTATAATATTTCTCTATTACCGGCTTTATGCCTGCAGTCTCACCCCGGCGCGATTCAGCCCCTGGCCTGCAAATAATGGTACATTCCGGTGTCAGCAAAGCAGTATCCTCCACGAAGACCGAGTCGGGGTAGCTTTCATCGGCTTCAAGAACTATTGTTTCGAGTCCGCAAAGCTGTAAGGCCCTTGCATAATTAGTATGCTGCCGGAGGGCCAGCTCATAACCGGGGGTGCCCAGATCAGTTGATCTTAAACCTCTGATCATACTTAAGCCGGGTTTCCTGAGAATGGCCCTGGTGAATAACTGCCTGATCATTTCTTAAAACTTAAATTATTAATATTCAATTTATAAGGCGCGTTTACCGAAGGCATTCGAGTGATTTGAGCACACCCTGAGGCAATCGCTGATTTTCTCTGTAATTTTACCTGGTGGTATCCTTTCCCCCAAGCCGTTCCATAAGCATATCTTTATATGTCCTGCTCACAGGTACCTGGTTCCTGCCAATTTCAATGTTTTCGGAGGTGAATGAATCAATATGATCAACAGAAACTATAAAGGACCTGTGGGTTCTGAGAAAAGCACTTTGGGGCAGTTTGGCTTCGACACCTGACATGCTTTCCCTTGTTACCACCGTTTTGCCTTCAAGGTGAATTTTTACATAGTCGCCAATGCTTTCAATATATTGTATCTCGTCATAAGGGATCTTTATCATCTTCCTGTCGGATCGTACAAAAAAGTGATCGGGTTTTTCTCTTTCAGCCCTCTCCGGGGCAGCCCTGACCTGCTGCCCATTCTCACCAATATATTTATCCAGGGCCTGCAGCAGTCTTTCAAATGATATTGGTTTGAGAAGATAGTCAACGGCCTGCAGGTCAAAGCCGTCAATTGCGTATTCACGGTAGGCTGTTGTAAAAATGATCCTGATATCCCTGTTGATTGATTTTGCAAAGGAGAGCCCGGAGATGGAAGGCATGTTGATGTCGAGGAAGATGAGGTCCACCTTTTTATCGTTAATGACATTAAATGCCTCAATGGCGCTTTTGCAGGATGCAACAACACTGACGGCCTCAATCCGGGATAGGTGATTAAGCAATATCTCCCTTGCCACCGGCTCGTCATCAACTATAATACAGGAGATTTTATCAGGCATGGCTTATCATATTTATATTGAATATTGAAAGACAGGCGCTATAGCGCTTATTCTTTATTTCGTTTTCAAGCTTATAGTTATCACTGTAGTGGAGCTCCAGTCTTTTAAGGATATTATCTACACCCAGTCCTCCATCCCTGTTTTCACTGTTTTCGCCTATGAATGTGTTGCTTACTGCAAAATCCATCCTTTCTTCACTAAGGCTGATATTGACCTCAACACTGAGATAGCCGTTTATGATACTGCCGTGCTTGAAGGCATTTTCAACGAGGGGAATAAGCAGCATGGGTGCTATCTCTGCATCACCGGGAATGTTGTCAGAGCGGAAGACCACCCTCAGGCTGTCTTCAAAACGGATTTTTTCAAGTTCAATATATTCCTTAATATGCTGTACTTCCTCTGTAAGCCTGACCCTCGGCTTGTTTACCTGGTAGAGGATATAGTCGAGCAGGTTGGATAACCTGAGAATGGTATCAGGTGTTTGTTTCGACTGTTTAATGGATAAGCCGTAGATGGTGTTCAGGGTATTAAAAAGAAAGTGGGGATGTATCTGGCTTTTAAGGTAATGGAGTTCCTGGTCCTTCAGCTGGAGCTGTGTGGCGAGTATTTTATTCTGCAACTCCTTGTACCTGGAAGTGGTGGTGAAATTATGATTTAGTATGCTTATTGAACTGACAATGCCCACTACGAGGTAAAGCAGTATCAATATGAAGAAAAAGTTTTTACTCATTGGAGGCATAGCCATAACATCAAAATCGAGGAAGAAGAACAGGAAGCTGTAAATAATAATGGCAATAAGATAGGATGTTATTACAAAGACATAAAAATTGTAAAGGATAAATTTGAAGTATTTCTTTTTCAACAGGTAGCGCGGTATAAGCCTGTTTACGGTATAGTATGTATTAATTATGGTTACAGGCATCAGCAAAGAGGAAAACCACATCACATAAGCCCTGTCATCCGAATTATAGCTGAAGAAATAAACATAAAAGAACCAGACAGCTATCCAGAACAATATATGAAAGAGGATATGTCCTGGTATGAACATACCTGTTTTCAGCCTTTTCATCTTTATAAGTATACCGGGCATTACCGTTTTTGTTTTGTTCCCAGGGGAAGAACAATATTACATAAAATTCACATATTGACTTAATTATATCGATAAAATGCAGCTTTTGTGCCCAGTATGGCAGTTTTCCTGGCATAAAACACCTTCGTCTTGCCAAACCCGCTTAAACTTGTGTTAATGAGGCCGGCTGTCGATAAAAAAAATATGGTGTCCTTTAGAAACATATCTTCGGTTTATTATTAATCCTTAAATTTGAGTATTATGGATGCAATCATTTCAAAATTAAACGACGGCGGGCCATTCTTTACCTATCCAATGGTAGTAATACTATTCATCATAATTTTTCTTTTTGTCCGGGCTGTACTGGTAAAGAGAGATAATGAGAAAACAATAAAGCTTCTTACTTCCCTTGGCTGGTTTAGTGTTGCATGGGCTTTCCTTGGTCATACAATAGGTTTGATCACTGCATTTGACAGTATAGAAGCTCATGGAGAACTGGCCCCACACCTGCTTTCAGGCGGCCTCAAGATAGCCTTGCTAAACCTCCTCCTTGGCTCCCTGCTCTTCGTGGTGGCAAGGCTGAGCATTATTATCCTCCTTATTGTACAGAAAAAACGAGGCTAAGAACAGGATTTTAGAAAATACCTGGTTCAGGGGGCCTGGGTTCAAACCTGAGCCCCTTTTTACTTTGCCAGGACTTCCTGTACTCCCAGAATGCCTCCCCTTCCTTTCCCGGTCTGTCTCATCTGGTGAGGCTTCTTTTATTGCACGTAATACAGTCCTGCACCCGGTCCGAGCGGTATATCCAGGAGTATCCATCCCACCAGCAGCAGCGACCAGAAAATAAAGAAGACCACCGTGAAGGGTATCATGGTTGACATGAGTGTCCCGATGCCTGCATTTTTATCATACTTCTCAAAATAGACTATTATCAGGGCAAAGAAGCTCATCATGGGGGATATCATGTTGGTTATGCTGTCGCCAATCCTGTACACTACCTGTGACAGTTCGGGTGAATAGCCGAGGAACATGAACATGGGTATAAAGACCGGTCCCAGTATAGCCCACTTGGCCGAGGCTGAGCCCATGAACATATTAATGAAGCCGGCCAGGAGGATGAACAGTATAACCAGGGGTATAAGCCCGATATCCATGCTGTGCAGCACTTCAGCGCCTTTAATGGCTATTATCAGTCCCAGGTTGCTCCACTTAAAGAAGGCTACGAACTGGGCTGCAAAAAAGACCAGGACAAGGAAGGCCGCCAGTGTCTTGAAGTTATCCACCATGCCTTTCACCACATCGGCATCGTTCCTGAATGAGCCGGTTATAGACCCGTAAACGATACCAAGGATGGCGGCAACAACGAAGAGAACGGCTATGAAACCCTTTAATATGGGAGATGTAAAGAATGATCCGTCGGGTCCCCTGAGAAGTCCGTTCTCCGGAAGGAGTCCGGCCGTCAGTATGACAATAATGACAATGCTTATAGCCGTTACCCATTTCAGACCTTTCTTCTCTTCAGGCTTCAGTTGCTCGAGGGGGTCAGCTTGCACATTTCCGGTGTATTTACCGAGCTTGGGCTCAACAAACCTGTGTGTAACCCATGTGCCCGCAAAAGCCAGCATAATGGTTGAGACCACCATGAAATAGTAATTGGCCGTGGGAAGCACATAATATTCAGGATCGATAATCCTTGCCGCTTCAGTGGACAGTCCTGCCAGCAGGGGGTCTATGGTGCCTATCAGCAGGTTGGCACTGAAGCCCCCTGAGACACCGGCAAAGGCTGCTGCCAGCCCTGCAATGGGATGGCGCCCCACGGAATGAAAGATAATGCCGCCAAGGGGTATGATAAGCACATAGCCCAGGTCGGAGGCTATATTTGAGATAATACCTGCGAGAACAACAACGAAGGTAAGCATCCGGGCAGGGGATTTGGCTACCAGGTATCTTATGGCTGCGCTGATAAGGCCGCTGCTTTCAGCTATTCCTATACCCAGGAGGGCTACCATCACTATGCCCAGAGGGGCAAAGCCGGTATAATTTTCAACCATTTCCAGGAGTATCCTGTGCAGGCCGTCTCTTGAAAGCAGGTTGATAGTGTCTATTGTTTCACCCGTGGCAGGGTGCACGGCATGCCAGTGGAAAAGGTGTCCCAGGAGGGAAAAGAGCAGTACGCTCAGAGCCAGTATGCCAAAGAGGCTGGCGGGGTGAGGGAGGGCATTACCCCCTCTTTCAATAAGGCCAAGAATGCCTTTGTTCGTAACAGTCTTCGTCTTACCCATAAATATTATTCCTTTACAAAAAGGGGTAAAAATAAGATAATCCGGGAAACTGGCATAAAAAATCGTATATAGCAGGGTCAAAAATCAGCACGCCGGTGGATGAAGAACCGGGTAAAATTATCCTGTCCGGGCCCTGAACTCAATGGCGGGCAGGGGTGATCAGGAATAGAGGTACCTCTTGATCTTACGTGTTGGTGTTTTCTCAAAGGGAAACGGCTGGATCACAATCTTGTTGATGCGCGAGAATTTATTCAGGCGCTGGTTTACCTGGTATTTCAGCTCTGTTACTATCTCCTCAATTTTTTCCTCAACAACACGTGTCAGGTCGTCCCTCAAGTCACGGTATTTTTCCTCCAGCTCAGCCCTGTTGATATGGACCATGGCCACCAGCTTGCCGCCCTTTTCGATGACAAGCGATTCTGCCACATGCCTGAAGGTGTTGATCATTGATTCAATTTCTTCGGGGTAGATGTTTTCACCGCTGGCTCCCACTATGACCGTTTTGAGCCTTCCCTTGATGAAGACGAAGCCATCCTTATCGAAGGCGCCCAGGTCGCCTGTCCTGAGCCAGCCGTCATCTGTAAGCACTTCTTTTGTTTTTTCAGGGCTCTTATAATATCCTTTCATGATATTGGGACCCCTGGCCCATATTTCTCCCTGGCCTGTAGCAGGGTCGGGATCATTCAGTTTCAGTTCGACTTCTTCGCAGGCCGGACCGGTGGAATAGAGCCTGGCATTATCCGGTGCCATGCCTGCCAGCAGCGGAGCTGATTCGGTCAGACCGTAACCTATGGCATAGGGGAATTTAGCCTCAAAGAGGAAGCGCTCAACTTCAGGGTTGACTTTTGCACCGCCAATGCCGAAGAAAATAATTTCACCCCCGAAGGTTTCCATGAGCTTTTTGCCGGCTACCCGGTTAAGCATTTTTCTCACGGGCGGTATCTTATAGATTGTCCGCAGGACTGCCTTGTCAGTGAAGGCAGGCTTGATCTTGTTAAAATATATCTTTTCGATAATCAGTGGAACTGATAACATTATTGTCGGCCTGACAGCTTTGAGGGCCGGCAGCAGAACAGGTGCCGTGGGTGGTTTACGGAGATAATATATCGATGATCCGCTGATAAGGGGTATCACCATCCCAACAGTATTTTCATAAGTGTGTGCAAGCGGAAGGATGGAAAGAAACCTGTCGCCTTCATCAATATACTGAAGCTTTTTACCCATAAGGGCATTGGAAATAATATTCCTGTGGCTTAGCATCACTCCCTTTGAATTACCCGTTGTTCCGGAAGTATAGATGATGGCTGCCAGGTCATCGGCATCAATCTCAGACTCAAGAGCAGGTTTATCATCCTCCGAAAATGCTATATGCCCGCCGGTGTTCCTCATAAATGAATAATTATCCAGGCTTATTACATATTTCAGGTTTGCGGGATAATTTTCAATTGAAGCGTCTGTTTTTTTATCCGTAATAATGGCTTTGGCCTCTGAATGTTCAAGTATGCTCTGAACCTCTTCCGGGGAGAAGTCATGCAATATCGGAACAATAGTGGCACCAAGGTATACCACTCCAAGATAGCTGATTACCCAGTCTGGCGAATTAGGTCCTATCAGTGCCACCTTATCGCCCTTTGATATACCCAGCTTTTCAAGGAAAGCAGCCAGGGCTTCTGTCCTTTTAAAAGCGCCCGAGTAGGTATATCCCTCTTCTCCTACAAATGACAGGGCATGCTTATCCGCATACCTGGATGCTGATTCCAGTATAACCGACCGGAATGTGTTGTTTGTTTGTGTTTTCATTGTTTCCCTAATAAATCCTTACCTGATAGAATGCAATATTTATGCCTTTTATTCCTGGCTAATGCCAGTGCAAAGTTAAGCAATTTCGATGTAATTATATGTTTTATACCATTTTATTGCCCTGATCACTTACTGAAGTGACTGTGATTTGTCTGTACAACCGGAGTAAAGATCCTCTTTTACCCACTTTATATTACTGTCGTATTCGATTAATTTCTCGTAGAGGGCGCATGCATGTGAATTATTACCCAGTTGTTCATATGCAAAGGCCAGTACAACCACCGTGTTGACGTAAATCCAGTTTTTCCTGAGGTTCCGGGTATCTGCTTCGATAAGTCTTATAGCTTTCTTATAATATTCAATGGCTTCTTCCCGGTTGCCACCCACGAGCCTGGGTGAGAAATTCAGCTGGTTAGCTTTTTCAAGCAGGGTTCTTACGATACCGGGGTCTTTTTCCACCGCACCGTCAATTTTTTCCTTTGCCTTTGGTCCCAGCACCATGGCCTTCAGCTTATGGATGCCCATCTCGTATCCCATAAATGCACCTTCCAGGGCCATCAGCTCGGCGCTGCCGGGCCTGCTGCCTTTTAGTATTTCAAGATTGGCCAGGGCCCTTTCCAGGTGGTAGGAAGCTTCCTTTTTCATGTCTTCCTTGAGGCAGTAACCAATAAAGCCATACTGTGAAAGAACCAGTTCATGAAGCAGCTCCATGCTTCCGGATCCTTCATATTCTTTTTCCATTTCTTCAATGGCAAGCCTCCACCCGCTCATCTCCCCCCTGGCATAGGAATCATAAATGCGTGACCTGTACATGTATATGTCCTGTGCCACGCCTGCCAGCGAGGAACAGATAAGTACCAGCACCAAAAATAAGCGGTATTGTTTAAAAAAGTTTTTCATGTCTTTACCTGCCGTCCCTTCCATGTGTATGAACCTGCTAATTTAATTTTTACTGCTTTATAAACAATGAACCAGAGTGAAAGTTGCTGCAGGGGAGCCAAAACAATATTATGGACTATGTTCTGTTTGCTTGTGAGTGATATAAGTATCCTGATAAATATGCCTGCCAGCAGGTAAATAAGGGTGAAAGGCAGGGAATAAAATGGGATGATGAATAATACCGGGCCCGTAAGGAAGAGGTAAATAAAGGTCCACAGGAGGTTGTTTCC
Source organism: Bacteroidota bacterium (assembly GCA_051748705.1). Classification (GTDB taxonomy): domain Bacteria; phylum Bacteroidota; class Bacteroidia; order Bacteroidales; family VadinHA17; genus UBA9300. The sequence goes on from JBNJHQ010000040.1 coordinate 11,739, forward strand.
AAAAAAGTGCAATACATTTTTGCTGAAACCGTGGACCGCCTGGTCAAAGTCGGCGTACATCCTGCATGATATCCTGTCGTCGCCGGTGAGCACAGCCGTTTTGTACCTGTTGCGGAGCGATCTTCTCCTCTTACTGTCGGGGCGCATTTTTTTTATTTTCCTCACCATTTCAATATCCTCAACGAGGGATGATCTTACCATTTCATGGGGTCTCAGACTCCGGTAGGCAGCAGCATCGAAAAGCATGAACTGACCATTGGCAGCCGAGAGGGAGGGCCTTTTGCTCAGGCGCACCATGACCAGCGGGAGCAGGCTCAGCAGTATCCAGTTCATATTCGGAACGGTAATGCGTTCACCGAAAGAACGCATTATCTGTTTAGGGAAGATCGAAACCAGTATGAGGCCATGACGCTCAAGGTAGTGCAGCATAGCAGATATAATATTGCTTTTGATGCTTATATCTGCATCAAGGAAAAGAAAATATTTTCCACCGGCTTTTTGTGACAGCAGGTGGCAGGCATGGTTCTTACCTGACCATCCCTCAGGGACATGATCATTCTCAATTAGCTTTATTCTGCTGTCAGCAGCCATCTTTTCACGGACAACAGCCGCGGTATTGTCATCCGAACTGTCATCCATCACAATTATTTCCAGGTTATGATAATCCTGGCGGCCCAGCTGGTCCAGCAGCTTCCCTATATTATTTTCTTCATTCCTGGCCGGGATAAGGACGGATACAGGCAATTCTTCCACCTGTCCTCCAGGCTTTTTCCTGAGCCGGAACAAATAATTGACCAGGGCAACAAGCAGGCGGAGCCCTGCAAAAACCAGTGCTGTGATGCTTATTATTCTTATCATCGACGGTAAGCGTTTTGCCTGGGGATGCAGTTCCGGTAAAACTCGTTATATGCCTTCTCCAGGCCGGGAGTGTTACGGTATTCATCCGGGGGAGTATGAAAATATATCCATGCCGCCGGCTTCCTTCCGGAGAAATAATCTATGAGGCAGGCGTAAAAGCGTATTTCGGGATCGTTGCCGCTTAATATCCTGTCCAGCCCTTTCATGAAGCTGAAGGAGCTGATATATGATGATTGTATTTCGCCCGTGGGATACATGAGGAGCATATTGGCGGGATTGGCCAGTATCTGTGAACTGTAACGGAGCGATTCGATGATGTCCCTGCTTCCGGGCCTGATGGAAAAGGCTCCTGTTTTATTGAGGAACATGTGCCCTTTGAGTTGTTCCTCGAGCATCATCACATGAAATTTCTTCTTCAGCACCTGGTTATTGTAATAATTCATAAAGAAGCCGTCGTACCAGCTGAAATGATTGCCTATAATAAGCAGTGCTTTATCAGTCGGCCCGGGATCGTCAACAAAGGTGACGGACCGGAAATTGTTCTTCATCAGGTATCTTGAATAAAACCTGAAGAAGGCTGTATGGAAGCGTGTATGCCGTGCAGGTATCATAGGCTCATCAGTTTCCAGGTTAGAACCAGGGCGGCAAAGAAAGCTGACTGGTAGATAAAGAGGTGGATACCCAGCCTGTTATGTTTTTCGGGTGGGTTTATATGCATAAGCCTGATAAAAACAAATGACAGTACGAACCATGCTACATAGTTTGACAGGGGAACCTTATCCCCTTCCCATAGCCACATACCCGTATGTATGGCAAAAGGTTCAAGAAGGAGGTCGTAGCCGGTCATCAGGAGAGCACCTGCAAGGGCCTGAATGATTTTGGGAGCAGGGATGTGAGAGCTTATAATAAAAGTGCAATAGACGAGAAAAAGCCAGTTAAGGCCAAGGATCAGGGGCACACCTGCCACCAGGGGGAAGAGAAGATCAGTATAATAGTAATGGCCGAAAGGGAAACCGGTCCTGGTACCTATCAGCTCAACAAGCCACCCGCAGGCCATGATGATTAAGGCAGAGGTCAGAAATCTAAGGCTCCAGTTTTTATGGTAGAGCAGGAGAAGGATCACGGAAAGGAGTATTGACAATGAAATAAGCTGGCGGAAGATGTCATAGGTATAAGTGAGAGCAAAACCGGTAAATCCTATTATATACCATGAAAGGAGGAATGAGCGTATTTTATCCTGTTCCGGTATCCTGGCTTTTACTTTCATACCCTTACTTATTAAGGTTACTTAAGTAGTCCATCACCTCTCTTTCCACGATGGCTGCCGAGGCCAGGCATAGGGGTATGCCTCCCCCGGGATGCACGCTTCCGCCGGTGAGGAAGAGCCCTTTTATCCTGCTGCTGAAGTTGGGGTGTCGCATAAAGGCGGACGTGGCAGAGTTTGAGCTGTTGCCATAAAGGGCTCCAGCCGTTGAAAGAGTGTTTTTTTCCAGTTCAGGCGGCGAAATGATAAACTCATGCTCTATCCTGCCTGCTATTGGAATACCAAGCCTTCCTTCCAGCTTCCTGATAATATTCTGTTTTGTCGATTGCACCAGCTCATCCCAGTCCTGTCCGCTGTCGTGCGGCGCATTAACCATCACAAAGCAGTTGCTCTTACCGGGCGGGGCATCCTGTTTTACCACTTTGGAGCTTATAAATACATAGACAGTGGGATCATCATGCATGGTCATCCTGCGGAAGAGGCAGTTGAATTCCTCCCTGTAGTCGGAGGCAAAAAAGATATTGTGTAATTCCAGGTCAGGATAATCAATATCCATAGACCAGTAATAGATAATCGCAGAGGAAGACAGTCTCTTTTTCCTGGTCCCCCGGGGAGCTTTGACTCCCGGCAACAGGTATTTATAGAGATGAAACACATCACAATCGCTTACCACAACATCAGAAAGGTATTCACTGTCGCCTGCGATAAGTCCCCTGGCCTCCTTCCCTTCCACAATAATCCTGCTGACATAGGTATTGAAAAGAAACTTAACACCCAGGTGCCTGGCATATTCGTACAGGGCAAGTATTATGCTGAACATGCCGTTCTCGGGGAAATAAGCTCCTTTATTATGTTCAAGGTGAGCAATGACATTCAGCGTGGCGGGCGCCTTATAGGGAGAAGATCCGTTATAGGTGGCATACCTGTCGAAGAGCTGCACCACATTATCATGCCCGAAACTGCGCCTGTTATAGGCATGCATGCTTGAGAAAGGATTGAGCCTGTGCAGGTTAAAGAGGACTTTAAGGTTTTGAGGCTGAAAAAGCTCTTTGCGCCTGTGAAAATTACCGAAGATAAAAACGGGTGCTGTGAGATCATATAATTCATGCACCTTTTCCAGGTAGCTGTCAATATTTTCCTTTTTTTCACCTGTCAGCCCGGAAAATGTCCTGCCGAATTCATCCGGGTCTGAAGGAGTGTTCATAACCGTCCCGTCCGGGAAGAAATACTTGCAGATATAAGCCAGCTTAAGCGGCCTGAAGAGTGATTTTATATTTTCCGGGGCATCAGACAGAAGCTCATCAACCAGTTCAGGCAGGGTGAGCAGGGAAGGGCCCGTATCGAAGCGGAAATTATCCCTGCCTATGGAGTTCATCTTGCCTCCCGGTCCCGGATTTTTTTCAAAAACCGTTACAGTGTGACCCTGGCGTGCCAGACGGATGGCTGTGGCCAGTCCTCCCAAACCAGAACCGATTATATTTGTTGTTATATTATTGGAAGGCATCAGGCAGGGTTTATAAAGAGTAATTTGTATTATATTTAAAGATCGAATATAGGAAAAAAGAATTAGATGGAACCGCGAAAGGTACTTATAGTTGGAACAGGTATAGCGGGATTATCAACCGCCCTGAGACTGACCAGGAGAGGGTATAAGGTTGAGATGCTTGAAAAGAACGGTATGGCGGGGGGACGAATGAACCTGCTGGAAAAAGACGGTTTTAAATTTGATACCGGTCCGACATTTTTCAGTATGAGCTATGAATTCAGGGAGCTGGCCGCTGACCTGGATAAAGAGCTTCCCTTTGAGCTGATGGAGCTTGATCCCATATATACGGTATGGTATGATGTACCCGGTAAGAGGTATACTATTTATAAGGACCTGGATAAACTGGCTGCCGAATTTGAAAAAGCCGAACCCGGGTTCAGGAAAAAGATGGAAGCCTACCTGAAATCGACGGGCAAGCTGTATCACGATACCGAAAGCCTCATAATAAAAAATAATTTTGACTCCCTGGCGGATTATGCTGCCACCCTTGTTAAGGTACCCATGGGGCACCTGCCAAAATTATTCAGGACTTTCTGGCAGGAGGTAGCAAGGTATTTCGAGTCGGATGATGCAAGGGAAATTATATCGCT
>JBNJHQ010000041.1:0-15588 GCA_051748705.1 Bacteroidota bacterium
AGCCCTGCTGGGTGCACATATTGAATTCGTCACATAGGCGTTCTCAAACAGCATCCCTTCACTTGCCAGCCTGTCCAGGTTAGGTGTCTGGTTCCTGTAAGATCCATAAGCACTTATAGCCTGGCGTGCATGATCATCAGTCATTATAAAGACTATGTTAGGCCTTTGCTCCCTCTTGCTGCAGGAAAGGGCAAAGAGCATAATCAGCAGTAAAAACAATATCCGGGTACTTTTCATCTCGGCTTGGTATTAAATTAGTTCTTCTGACAATTTTTTTCGCAGGTCATTAAGTTTAATATTCTCATCAATTTCGCCAAATTCCACCACTGATATTTTACCACGCTCCTCGGACACAACAATTACAATACAATCAGTAAGCTCACTTATCCCGATTGCAGCCCTGTGTCTCATACCAAAACGGGGTGGCAGGTTAGGATTATCGGTCGTTGGCAAAGGGCATCTTGCAGCATATATTTTACCTGATTCGATCAGGGCTGCCCCGTCATGCAGCGGGCTGTCCTTAAAAAAAATATTCTTAAGCAGCTCGGCACTGACTCTTGCATTGATAGTTTCCCCACCCTCCGCATACAATTCCAGCGAACTCCTCCGCGAGATAACAATCAATGCTCCGTACTTCGAGTCCACAAGCCATTCAACTGCCCTGACAATCTCCTCAATATCTGTCTGTTTCTGCCGCGACGACACTGAACCGCCGCTGAAAAAGCGCTCAATGGAATAACTTCCTCCACTCATGTAACGGCTTCCTATCATCAGCAGGAAACGTCTTATCTCCTGCTGAAACACAATAATAAGCACTATGACACCTCCGCCGAATACTGCAGCCATGATAGAACTGATAAGTTGCATCTGCAGTAACTCCACAACCTTCCAGAAGAGGTATACTACAAAGATCCCCATAAAAATGGTTATTGCCGCAGTGCCCCTTATTAAACGGTATAGCTGGTAAAGGATGAAAGCCACAAGTATAATATCTATAATGTCAAGAATGGTGATGGGTGGCATATCTTATTTTTAATTCTTAAAACAAAAGTAAAAAATATATTGCATTAAATTCAGACTGTTTTTAAACGACTTACCAGTTTTGCAGCCTGGACGGCTTCGTGTACATCATGTACTCTAAGTATACTGGCTCCCTTCATAAGGGCTACAGTGTTAAGTACAAGGGTGCCGTTAAGACTTTCATCCGGGCTTATGCCAAGTGTTTTCCAGATCATTGATTTTCTTGACAGGCCAACCATTAAAGGTAGCTCCAGGATAGAAAAACGCTCCAGCTTGTTGAGTAAAATAAAATTATGATCGATTGTCTTACCAAAACCGAAACCAGGGTCAATGATTATGTCCCTCACGCCCCTTAGTACAAGTTCCTGCTTTCTTCCTGAGAACCACTTAATAATTTCAGCCATCAGATCACTGTAAACAGGATTAAGATGCATGGTGCGGGGATTACCTTGCATATGCATAATTATATAGGGGACATTATATCTTTCAATAATGTCAACCATCCTCCCATCCAGGAGTCCCCCCGAGATATCATTAATTATGTTCACACCAAAATGCTTTATACCGTTTTCAGCTATCGAGGACCTGAATGTATCGAGCGATAAAATTACTGAAGGAAATTCCCTGCGAAGTATTTCGAGAGCAGGTATAATTCTGTCAAGCTCTTCTTTTTCCGTAATATCTTCAGCGCCGGGGCGGGATGAATATGCACCCACATCAAGCATATCGGCACCTGACTCTATCATTTCCGTGGCTCTCTTAAGAATTTCATTATCACTGTTCACCCTGCTTCCACTGTAAAACGAATCCGGTGTTATATTCAACACACCCATTACCCTGGGTATTCGCAAATCAAGCAGGCTGCCCATAATATTAATACTAGTCTTCATGCTCAAACTTATAAAACATCACTGATAAAAGCCACAACGGAAAAGAAAATCAATAATCAAGGTCTCCGCCAGGCAAAAATAAGTGTTAGTTAGTAAAATCACACAGCAACAGTGCATAAACTTAAACAGGGTTAATATCTATTCTGTCACTGTTAGTTCTTTAATTGTCTTTATCACGCTAAATATTCATTACTTATTATATTTGTACTTATTAAAAATCCCAGGCAGGAAGATGAAACTAATAGTAATTGAAGGGCTTGACGGTTCCGGAAAGTCGACACAGATAAAAAAGCTCCGGGAATATTTTGCCGGCAGTGAGCTCGGGCATGAGTTCATACATTTTCCCAGGACTGAGTCCCCCTTCTTCGGTGAACTTATAGCACGCTTCCTCAGAGGTGAGTACGGGCAGGTCAATGAGGTCGATCCCTATCTTGTTGCCATGCTTTATGCAGGCGACCGTAAAGATGCGTCCGAAAAAATATACCTGTGGCTGCGCGAAGGGAAATATGTTTTGCTGGACCGTTATGTTTATTCAAATATCGCATACCAGTGTGCAAAGATCATGGACAAACGCGAGAGGGAAATATTGAAAAACTGGATCTTCAGGCTCGAATTCACGCATTTCAAAATACCGGTTCCTGCAATTAACATCTTTCTTGATGTACCCTTTGAATTCACGTCGAGCAACCTGAGGTCAGGCAGATCAGGTTTCGAAAGGAACTACCTCAACGGGAGCAGTGACATACATGAAGCTGACCTGGAGTTTCAAAAGGAGGTCAGGCAGGTATATATTGACACGGCAGCAGGAGATAAAACTCTTGAAATAATTAATTGTGCGAAGGATGAGAAGGGTATACTGTCACCCGGTGAAATATTCGGACACATAATAGATTTATTAAGAAAAAAAGAAATTATAATATGATGATGCTAAGGAGTCTGAGCCGCTATATATCAGGTTTTGTTTTTATTTTTTCAGGTCTGGTGAAAGGTATTGATCCAATGGGATCAATGTATAAGTTCATGGATTATTTTACGGCTTTCCACCTGGATGCCTTACAGCCCCTGGCCTACAGCCTTGGTGTAATATTGTGTACTGCAGAATTCATTATAGGCTTTGCAATCCTTACCGGCATAAGGATGAAACCGGCAGCATGGGGACTCCTGGTTTTTATGGCTGGATTCACACCCCTTACTTTTTACCTGGCTCTTGCCAATCCCGTATCTGATTGCGGATGCTTTGGTGACGCTATCCACCTGACCAACTGGCAGACTTTTTACAAAAACATAATAATCTCCGTATTTGTTGTTATTGTATTCGTTAACAGGAAAAAATATAAAACTGTTTCCGATGCCCCCGGGGAATGGACAATATTAATTATTATCACAACAGCATTCATTCTTTTCGTACAGTATAATTACAGGCATCTTCCCGTAGTCGATTTCAGACCTTATAATACAGGGGCAAATATTCCTGAACAGATGCATATTCCGGAGGATGCCCCGGCCGATGAGTATGAAACAACACTTATTTATGAAAAGAACGGTCAGCAGGAGGAATTCACCCTTGAGAACTATCCGGCTGATGATACCAGCTGGACTTTCGTCGATTCCAGGAGCAGGCTGGTAAAAAAAGGATATGAGCCTCCTATTCATGATTTCAGCCTTATGACACCTGAAGGACAGGATTTAACCGACATCATCCTGTCTGACCAGGGCTACAGCTTTTTAATGCTCAGTATCAAATTTTCAGAGGCAGAAAGAACACTTATTGAAAAAGGTATAGAATCCGGGTTGAAGTGCCGGGAAGAAGGAATAAGCTTCTATGTACTGACTGCTTCAACCCCTGAACTGATCAATGATTATGAAGACGAGCTCAATATCTTTTATATTGATGAAACCACGATGAAGACCATTATAAGGGCAAACCCCGGGTTTATGGTTATAAAAGAGGGAACTATAGGCGCCAAATGGGCAGGAAGGGACCTGCCACCTGCAGATGAGTTGCCTGCTATCATAAGAGATTCCTACCCTGCTGAAAGCAGGAGCGGGACACTGCGCCTGGCTTACATCATGGCAGGTATTTTGTTGATATCTTACATAAGCAATTTTATATTACGCAAACTGGAAAAAAACAAGAAGACATGAGAAGAAGAATAGTGGCCGGAAACTGGAAAATGAACATGAATCATCCGGAAGGACTCTCCCTGGCAAAGTCAGTGGATGACTTCCTGGTGACGAATGAACAGGGCGGTGTTGAAGTAATACTCTGCCCCCCCTATATTCACCTCGCACATATTGCAGGATCATTAAGGGCTGATAATATAAGTACAGGGGCACAGGACTGTTCTGATAAGGAGTCCGGAGCATATACAGGAGAGATATCAGCATCCATGATTAAATCGACAGGAGCCGCGTATGTCATAATAGGACACAGTGAAAGAAGAAATTATCATAATGAAAGTGATGAGCTTCTGAATGCAAAAATCAAGATTGCCCTGAAAAATGAACTTGGTGTGATATTCTGCTGCGGTGAAATACTGGATGAAAGGGAGAAAGGGAATCATTTCAACATCGTTCAATCACAGGTTGAAAAAGCTCTTAAAGGCATTGGAGGGGAAGATTTCAGCAATATCATCATTGCCTATGAGCCCGTATGGGCTATAGGAACAGGTGTAACAGCCAGCTCAGAACAGGCACAGGAGATGCACTCGTTTGTCAGGTCAATTATTGGCAAAATCTATGGCCCCAGGAAAGCTGAAGAAACAGTCATCCTTTATGGAGGAAGCTGTAAGCCATCCAATTCAGCCGAGCTGTTCTCAATGGATGATGTAGACGGTGGCCTGATAGGAGGCGCTTCACTCAAAGAAGAAGATTTCTGTAAAATAATTTCTTCATTTCCCGGAAAATGAAAAGGCTACTGCTTATAACAGTATTAATTTATTTACTGTCATTGAATTTCAGCATCAATGCCCAGGTCAGATCATCCTTTACCGGTGAATCGGAAGCATTCAGCAACGAATTAGCCGGCTTCATGGGAAGCAGCCTGGATGAAGAAGAAACTGCATTGCTGAATAAGTTCATTACAGCCTGGGACAGTACGCTGATCAGTGATTCATCAAGACCCCTTATTATAGCAGCCTCAATGAATATTGAGAATAAAAGGATGAGGCCAAAACCACATTTCTTGGATTTTTTGCATACCCTTATGACTTTTATTGACTACGATGTGGACACTGACCAGTTCAACACCTGGCTTGGGGGACTCAACAGGCTGGCAACCAGTCCGGGAGCAAGGGTTAGCGACATCGCTTACTTTATCCGCTCAGTTTCAGATCTTATCAGGGATAATATAATATTCAGTTCAACAAGCGTAAAATGGAAAACCACGGCTGGCAGGTTCAGCTTCAGTAATGATACAGCTTTTGTAGTTGATATACCCGAATCCGATTTAATCTGCTATGCCCAGCGCGACAGCACTGTTATTTACGGTACAAAGGGATCATACAGTACCATTGATAAAGTGTGGAAAGGAAATGGGGGTATTATTAACTGGAAGAAAGCCGGCTTTCCTGAAGAAGAGATGTTTGCAGAAGCGGGCTCCTATTTAATAGATCTTACGGGTTCATCTTTTGAGATGGATTCAGTCCTGTTTACAAATAAGACATACTTCGATGAAGCAATCTACGGAAAACTGGCCGACCGGGCAATTAATATCAGCAGGGCTGAAAATTCACCTTACCCTAAATTTGAAAGCTACCAGAAAACATTCTTCCTGGAAGATATATATGAGAACATAGATTTCAGGGGGGGACTGGCCTTCGAAGGAGCAAAGGTGATAGGTAAAGGACAGGCTTATATGCCTGCGGTGATAAAAATATTCAGGAATGATACGGTCGTCGTTAAAGCCGAGGCTGACAATTTCATCTTTAACAGGGAGAGTGTCCAGACACAGAGCACCTCTTTCACATTATACCTGGGCAAAGATTCAATCTATCATTCGGATATTGCCTTCAGCTACAATGTCCCCGGCAGGGAACTCAACACATTCAAATCCAGGTTCCCAACGTCAAGAAGTCCCTATTTCAATTCATATCATAAGCTTGACATGTACTTCGATTACCTGAGCTGGAAGATGGATGAATCCCTCATAAGCCTTTCAAGAGCCAGGGGAGCAAGTATAAGCCAGGCTTATTTTGAATCGAGCTCCTACTTCAGTGAGCAGGAATTTCTTGACCTGATGGGCATTGATGATCATCATCCCCTTTTCAGGCTCAGGTCCTTTGCCGAATGGTATTACAGTGATACTTTTCCCATAGATGAACTGGCCAGGTGGATGGGCCAGCGCAATGAGGATGTTATGGCCCTCTGCATAGACCTTGCCAACAAGGGATTCATATTCTTTGACAGGCTAAACAATGAAGTTACAATAAAACAGAAACTTCATGATTATATAAGCGCTTATGGCAAAAAAAAGGACTATGATGTGATGAGTATTTTCAGTGAAACACGAAAACCGCTTGATAACGCCATCTTAAACCTGCAGGACTATAAAATGGATATCAATGGCGTTCCAAGGATATTTCTCAGTGATTCACAGAATGTACGCATCTTTCCCTATGACAGGAGTATTTTGCTGGAAGAGAACAGGTCATTTGAATTTGATGGCGTAGTCCAGGCGGGTATGATCACGGTCTTTGGCAGCGAATTTAAATTCAACTATGACACCTTCAAAATCAAACTTGAAAAAGTGGATTCAATAATGCTGTCTGTTGAAACGGGGGAATTCAACGAAGAAGGAAGGGCCCTGGCAAGACAGGTTGAGGATCTCATCCAGATGACCAATGCCGAATTACTCATTGACCATCCTGATAATAAATCGGGACTGGCCGGGCTGAAACAATATCCCATATTCTTTGCCTACAGCGAATCCTACGTATTTTATGACAGGATACCCGGTCTTGAAGGTGTATACCCGCAATCTGACTATTTCTTCAGGCTTGAACCATTTACATTTGAGAATACAGACAGGCTCAGCCCCTCAGATCTGGAGCTCAAAGGTACTTTTTATGGTGGAAAGATAATTGACAGCCTTGAACAGACACTGACTCTTCAGCATGATAACTCGCTGGGTTTCAGTTATAACATCCCGGAAGAGGGAATGAAGGTTTACGAAGGAAAAGCCAGGATATATGAACAGGTGGAAATGAGTAACCTTGGTATGAAAGTCAAGGGACGCCTCGATTATCTGACGGCTTCACTTGAATCGGACGAATTCCGTTTCTTCCCTGATTCGGTCCATGCCACCACGAAAAGCATGACCCTTGCATCCAGTACACTCTACCCTGAAGTTACCGCAGATAATGCAAACATAAGATGGTATCCCTATGAGGATGAGTTTTTTATCGAACCGACAGATAATTCCGGTTTCAATATGTTTGATAATGGGACCAGCCTGCAGGGTACCCTGCTGCTCAAAAGCACAGGCCTCTCGGGTGAGGGTGAGATCAGCCTGAGGGACTCATATCTTGAAGGTAGATACTATTCCTTCTCGCCCTCCGGCATACAGACCGATTCAGCAAGCTATAAGCTTAAATCGCTCTCGGGATCGGGATTTTCGTTCATAGCCGATGATGCAGCTGTAACAGTAGATTTTGAGAGCGCTAAATCAAACTTCAGTCTCAACTCGGATTCATCAGTTGTAAAGTTCCCCGAAGTGAACTATATGTGTACAATGACGGATTTTGAATATGATATGCAGGAAAGAGTTCTGTCGATGTCGCAAAAAGGCAGGGCCGGAAGCGAATTAATGAGACCTGATGAATTGTTGAGGCAAAATCTTAATGAGCTCGAGGAACCTGGATTCTTCAGTACTCACATGATAAATGATACTATCAGCTTCAGTGCAAGTGACGGAAAATACCTTCTTGACCAGGAAAAAATTGTTCTTAATAATGTCAACTATATTCCCATTGCCGATGCACTGATACAACCGGAAAACGGAATATTAAGCATTGGCAAAAGGGCCAGGATGGAAGCAATAGATAATGCAATTATTGCAATTAACAACAGGCATATCATACATGATGCCCAGGTTGATATTATCAGAAGTACAGGTTACACCGCAAAAGGAATTTATGACTATATTGATGAATCCGGAAAAATCTATCCCATAGATTTCGATGAAATAATTGTTGATTCGCTGCAGTCTGAAGGACGAGGACACATAGCCGGTTTCACCGAGTTCATGCTAAGTCCGTTCTTCACATTCCAGGGGGATGTGAGTTTTTCCGGTAATAAGGATAAACTCTATTTCCTGGGTAGCTCCGGTATTGTACACGATTGCGAACATATAGCTTCATCACCCATCAGGTTCGAAAGCGAGATTAATCCTGATAATGTAATAATCCCTCTTGGTGAAAGACCACGCGACCTTAACGGGAAGCTGGTTACAGTGGGAACATTTATTACAATAGATTCCACCCATATATATTCTGCTTTCCTGTCCCCGGCCAGGTCATGGAGCGACATTCCCCTGGTCAGGGCAAGGGGTAATATAATTTTTAATAAAGAAGAGGGGAAATACATGGTGGGTGAAAAAGAGAAGCTTGCCAATCAATTTTTGCCGGGGAATATTGTAAGCTTCAACAGGAACACATGTGAAATATACAGCGAGGGATCACTGGACCTGGGAATTGATTTCGGACTTATCAAGCTGGATGCCGCAGGCAATGTAAATCATAAAATTGACTCAGGGACAGTCAGGCTTGATCTTATAATGGCCCTGGATTTTCATTTCTCCGGGCAGGCACTGGGCACCATGGCCGAGGAATTACGCTTAATACCAACTTTGAAACCGGTAGATATAAGTGGGAGTAAATATAACATGGCCATGCAGAATCTCATTGGAATAGATGCTGCCGCAAGATTAAAGGAAGAAATGGATCTTTATGGATTTTCGGGCAATCTGCCTGAAGATTTCAATCCTGAACTGGTGCTCAACGACCTGAAACTGGTATGGAGCCAGGAATTTCAGTCATACAGGTCGGAAGGGAGAATAGGATTGGGCTTCATTGGGGAACAGCCGATGAATGTATATGTTGATGGCTTCGTGGAGCTGCAGAAAAGAAGGTCAGGGGATATCCTGGATATTTATCTAAAGGTGGATGATACAAGCTGGTACTGGTTCAGCTATACCCGGGGTGTTATGATGTCACTTTCATCCAACCCGGCCTACAACAAGATACTGGCAGAGGAAAAAGCCGGTGACCGCCGTCACCCTGATCATTCCCTTAGAACACCATATACATACATGGTGGGCATCAGTGACAGGCTGGATGAATTTCTCAGAAGAATGAACCTTGAAGAAGAGGATGAAGGAATTATTGATGATCCAATAAAATACCAGGAATAAGAAGTATAATGCAACTGTTCTACTCAAATAATAAGAAATCCGCTATATTCACCTTCGATGAAATTGAGTCAAGGCATATCATTAAAGTCCTGAGACACAAGACCGGGGATAAAATAAATGTGACAGATGGTTCGGGCAGTATTTACGAGGCAGCTATTATTGATGACAACCATCGGCATTGTATGGCTGAAATTACCCGGAGGATGCCTTCTTATAAAAAACACGATTATTACCTCCATATAGCTATAGCCCCCACCAAAAACCAGGACAGGCTGGAATGGTTCGTGGAGAAAGCGGTAGAAATGGGAATAGATGAAATAAGCCCCCTTGTATGTGAGCATTCGGAAAGAAAGAAAATCAATAAGGAGAGACTTCAGAAAATTGCCCTGGCAGCCATGAAACAGTCTGTCAAAACACATATCACCAGGATAAATGATATTGAGGTCTTTAAAGACTTTGTCGGAAAGCATTTCGATGGAAAAAAATTTATTCCGTATATAAGCGGTGAGGGTGAAAAGCCAAACAGCCGGGTGTCTGATACTTATTCTAAAAATGAGAACGCCCTCTTCCTTATTGGCCCGGAAGGAGATTTCAGCAAAGAGGAAATCAGACTGGCAGTAAAAAATAATTTCCTGCCCGTAAGCCTTGGCAGCAGCCGGCTACGAACAGAAACAGCAGGCATGACAGCCTGCTGCTTTGTTTACCTTATCAATCAATGATTACCCGATCCGGGCTTCCACCTGCCCGATTTACGAAGAGCCTGGTCAATTATCCATTCTATCTGAGCATTGGTACTGCGAAATTCATCCGAAGCCCATTTCTCAATAGCCTTCAGCTTTTCCGGATCAATTCTTAATGCAAATGCTTTTTTTTGACTCATTATCTATTGATGTAATGTCCCTGCGTTAACAACCGGGGTTGCATCCTTATCGCCGCACAGCACAACCATTAGATTGCTCACCATGGCAGCCTTCTTTTCCTCATCCAGGTCAACAATGCCTTTCTCACTGAGCTGATCAAGAGCCATGTGAACCATTGAAACAGCTCCTTCCACGATCTTGAACCGGGCAGCCACTACCGCCGTAGCCTGCTGGCGCCTTAACATAGCACCGGCAATCTCCTCTGAATATGCAATATAATTGATCCTTGCCTCGATAACGTGAATACCTGCCATCTCCAGCCTCTCACGTATCTCGTTCTCCAGCTCGTTATTGACCTCTTCTCCCCCGCTTCTCAAGGTTATTTCAGCATCCTCATCCTCGAAGTTGTCATATGGATAAATACCTGCCAGCTTTCGTATTGCTGCATCACTCTGCACAAATACGAAATGCTCATAATCATCAACCTCGAAAGCAGCCTTGAAAGTGTCTTCAACCTTCCAGACAAGAACACAGCCAATCTTGATAGGATTGCCAATCTTATCGTTTACCTTTATTGTATCACTGTCAAAATTACGTGCCCTGAGCGATATCTTACGGCGCACATAAAAAGGATTGACCCAGAAAAAACCGTTATGCTTTACCGTTCCTTTGTATGCACCAAATAAAACCATGACACATGATTCGTTGGGATTTACGACGGTGAAGCCTATAGCGATAAAAATAAACAGTACTGCAAGGACAAAGCCAAGCCATATAATTTCATTAAAAAACGCCAGGATTGATCCTGCCAGGATTAACAGTTCCACTAAAATAAACAGGTAACCCGATGCTGGTTTGGATGTTTTTTCGTTTGACATTGGTTTAGTTATTAGTTGCAAAAATGATATTATTTTAATATCACTAATATATCATATTAAAATTTAAAAAACAAAAAAAACACGGAAATAATCCGTGTTTTATCGGGAGCCAATTAAATTAATATTTGTCAACTACCCTGTTGATAGTATGCAAAAGCTTCTTTACAAGTCTATCGTCAGGTTTCTTACATATATTTTCATAATCTGACATCATTTCCTGCAAACGATATTCGAAGCCGAAAGCATCCGAATAAAGGTCTGCTGTGGAAGTATCGATCTGGCAATAATTTAGGAACGGGGTAGAATTTTTATCCATAGGCATACTGTTTCTTTTTGCATAAGAAACGATGCCAGGGGGTAAATTATTGTCACATTTTTAATTTATTGTCAGGTTAAGGCTTTTTTCCTCTATCATTTTTCGCATATTGATAAGTGCATATCTCATGCGCCCCAGTGCAGTATTAATGCTAACATCCGTTTGTTCAGCAATTTCCTTGAATGACAGGCCGGCATAATGGCGCAGCATAACCACTTCGCGCTGATCATCCGGCAGCCTGTCAAGAAGCACTCGCACATCACTTTCAATTTGTTCTTTCACCAGGCTATCCTCAATATTATCTTCGGCAAATTTCCGTTCATTGAGAATATCGCTTTCATAGTCATCATTCGAAAGCATCCTCATCTGCTTCTCCTTCCTGAAATGATCAATTATCAGGTTATGGGCAATTCTCATAACCCATGAAAGGAATTTACCATTATCAGTGTATTTACCTGCTTTCAGTGAGCGGATGACTTTCAGAAAAGTCTCCTGGAAAATGTCTTCAGCAAGGCTCTGCTCCCTTACATAGATCGATATATATGTAAAAACCTTGTTTTTATGACGGTTTATCAGATTTTCTATAGCGGAGCGATTACCATTAATAAACTGCCTTACTAACTCCTGGTCAGTAACCTTTGATACCATTTTTACTCGTATTGGTTAAGAGTAGAAATGTTTAATAGGCAGTTTTTTTGGTTAATGCTTTATTGCAATCAAGGTGCAATTAAATAAAAAAAAATTAAAATTAAAAATATTACTTTTGTTTCCCTTCTGTTTTGTAAAAATGTCTTTTAATATTTTATGACAAAAAAAGTATCGGATTATATCAGTATCAGGGGATCAAGGGTGCACAACCTTAAGAATTTAAGTATTGACATCCCTCAGAAAAAGCTGGTAGTAATTACGGGAGTTTCAGGGTCTGGAAAATCTTCACTTGCCTTTGATACCCTTTATGCAGAAGGTCAGAGGAGATATGTGGAAAGCCTTTCTTCATATGCAAGGCAATTCCTGGGCCGGATGAACAAGCCGGAGGTTGATTTCATAAGCGGTATTCCACCGGCTATAGCCATAGAACAGAAAGTCAATACCAGGAATCCCCGTTCAACTGTCGGCACATCCACGGAGATATATGACTATCTGCGCCTGCTATATGCCAGGATAGGGCGTACCTACTCGCCTGTTTCAGGGCGTGAGGTTAAGAGGCACGGCGTGGATGATGTCGTTAAGTTCATTTCCAGGCAGAAGAAGGGTTCCCGTGTGCTGATACTTTCACCCAATACCATACCCGGCAACATTGATAAAGGTGAATACCTGTCATTTTTAAAAAAGCAGGGATTTAACAGGGTAATTATTGACGGTACAACAGTTAAGATTAATGATGATCCGCCTCTGACAGGAAGTATAAAGAGCGAGCAGGAAATAATGGTTGTCATAGACAGGGTAACAGCAGACAATGATCCCGATAACCTCAGCCGTATAGCTGATTCGGTACAGACGGCTTTTACCACCGGGAGGGGAAGGTGCATAGTGGAATCTGAAGACAGTGAAAGCTCCCTGCATGAAGAATTTTCCAACAGGTTCGAGGCAGACGGCATTGAATTCATTGAACCCAGCGAGCACCTGTTCAGCTTTAACAACCCTATTGGGGCCTGCCCCCTGTGTGAAGGCTACGGTAAGATAATAGGAATTGATGAGGATCTTGTAATACCCGACCAGAACCTTTCGATATATGACAATGCCATTGCCTGCTGGAGAGGTGATAAAATGAAAAAATGGAAAGACAGGCTTATAAAGAATGCTTCTCTCTTTGACTTTCCCATACACAAGCCCTGGTACCAGCTCACTGATGATCAGAAATCGCTGATATGGGAGGGCAACAGGTATTTCTATGGCTTAAACAGGTTCTTCTCATACCTGGAGAAGAAGAAATATAAAATACAGTACCGGGTAATGCTCAGCAGGTACAGGGGTAAGACGAGGTGTCCCGAATGCAGGGGACACAGGCTGAGAAAAGAAAGCTCATATGTAAGGATTAAAAACAGGGCTATACATGAACTTACCTCAATGCCTGTCTCGGAACTAAACGATTTTTTTAAAAAACTCAGGCTTAATCAATCTGAGGAGGAAATTGCAGGAAGGATACTTGCAGAGATACGGTCAAGGCTGGAATTTCTCCTGAATGTTGGGCTCTCCTACCTGACTCTTAACAGGTTAGCATCAACTTTATCAGGTGGGGAGTCACAGAGGATAAACCTTGCAACTTCCCTGGGAAGCAGCCTTATTGGTTCAATGTATATCCTGGATGAACCCAGCATTGGATTACATCCCCGCGACACCAGTCTGCTCGTCAGGGTCCTGGCAAGGCTGAGAGACATGGGAAACACGGTAATTGTGGTGGAGCATGAAGAGGAGATTATCACTGCAGCAGACCAGATTATAGATATTGGTCCTGAAGCAGGCAGGTTTGGTGGTGAGCTTGTCTTCCAGGGTCCGCTCACAAAACTGGTCTCCCCGGGTTCTCTCACTGCAGATTATTTATCAGGGAAGAAGACGATTCCCCTCCCCTCCATAAGGAGGTCATGGAATAATTTCATCGGCCTTAGGGGGGCCCGGGAAAACAATCTCAAGGACATAGATGTTAATTTCCCTCTCAATGTGATTACGCTGGTGACAGGGGTTAGCGGCTCCGGCAAATCAACGCTTGTAAATGATATTCTTTACCCTGCCCTGAGAAACAGGATTTCAGGTTTTGCCGGTAAACCGGGAAAATTCATGAATATAGACGGAGATATTGCCTTACTCAGTGGAGTTGAGATGGTTGATCAGAATCCTATCGGCCGTTCCAGCAGGTCAAACCCTGTAACCTACCTGAAAGCTTTTGATGAGATCAGGAAGCTTTTTGCCGGGCTACAGGCAGCTGTACAGGGTAATTACAGGGCCTCACATTTTTCATTCAACATTGATGGAGGAAGGTGTGATGAATGTAAGGGTGAAGGCACTATCAAGGTAGAAATGCAGTTTATGGCCGATGTGGAGCTGACCTGCGAAGAATGTAAGGGAAAACGGTTCAAAAAAGATATACTGGAAATAAAATACCGGGGGAAAAACATACATGATGTTCTTGAGATGACCATTAATGAGGCCATTGAGTTTTTCAGCAACTCGGACGGAAGGACTGAAAGCAAAATTGTGTCACGTTTGAAGCCTCTTTCAGACGTCGGTCTGGGCTATATCAAGCTGGGCCAGTCGTCAAGCACCCTCTCAGGCGGTGAAAGCCAGAGGATTAAACTTGCACACTTCCTGGCAAACGAAAAAGCAGGTGAACATATACTCTTCATTTTCGATGAGCCCACCACAGGCTTACACTTTCATGATATAAACAAGTTGCTATCCTCCCTCAATGCCCTCGTTGAGAGGGGAAACTCGGTTATACTGATAGAACACAATGTTGAAATGATAAAGAATGCCGACTGGATAATCGACCTAGGGCCGGAAGGTGGTGAAGATGGTGGTTATATTGTTTTTGAAGGGGTTCCCGAGGATATCATTCAATGTAAAGAATCACACACGGGCAAATGGCTTGGCAGGAAACTAAATAAAAAGGGGACCTGAAAATGGTCCCCTGGCTTAAGTATTTTTATCCCTGCTCCAGCTATTGAGTCATAAAACCGAACATAATAGCTACGCAGCCACTGGCAGGATTATCAGCAAGCTGTTCAAAAGTGCTTACTTTTATAATAATCTTCAGCTGCTGGCTTGATTCAAGGGTGAAATCCCATGTAGTGCTGTAGTCATGATCGGCATTTGAATACAGTACCTTCTTATTAGCGTCCATCACGGTGAATTCAATGGAGGGCAGGCTTTCCGATCCACATATAGCAAGCCTGTAATCCTGGTCACTGTAAAATGTCTTATACAGTTCAGCTTCCTCTCCTTCCAGGAGTATGGCTGCATGATAATTTCCGTCGTGCGTATAGGCACCCAGTTCTTCTTTACAAATTTTCTTGGCGAAGCCCTTGCACTGGGCATTGGCATTGAATGCACTAAATGCAAAGAGCAATGTTAGAATTAAACTTATCTGTACAAATCGTTTCATAATTTCCTATTTTACATAAGATGACCTGATTTCTGCAACTTTACCGGCCAGTTCCTCGAAAACACCGGGTGTCATATCTGTTTCCACGCTTGACTTTAAAACAGTAATATTTGT
>JBNJHQ010000042.1:0-15345 GCA_051748705.1 Bacteroidota bacterium
TGTATCAATAAATATTTCATTACCCGCGGCATGGCTGGCAAGGCTTTCTCCTTTTCTGCCTGCAACAGAGGATGATTCAGGATAATAAAAAAAAGTGTCGTTCAGTGGATTTCCGTCCATGGTGCTAACACTGCCACCTAAAAACCCTTTCCCCGAGACATTGATATCTGCATTTAACTCAAGTTTACTGTCTACAATCAGTGCCAGCACACCACCTGTGCCTGAAATACTATCCCAGGGCGGACAGGTTAATTCATCGGTAACAAGGGCTCCCTGGTATGAAGGGACTTTAACCAGCTGTATATATCCCCCGGCATCATAGGCCCCAAATCCCACAAGGTTATTCCTGAAGGTTATCCTGTTTGCAGGTGCTGCTTCAACCTGTTCTATAATTATAAACTCATAAAAGCCGGGAGATCCGTAATAATTATCAACATTCCCGAAACCGGTGCTGTGAGAGATCTGTATAGACACTCCTTTCATCTGTATAAAAAGGACGGTATCACCGGTGCTGAAACCTGATACGTCATCCAGGATAACGGCATCAGCAGCTTCAATGGTATTTACTTTTGCATAGGTATTGATTATCCCGGATATTTCCTGCTGGGGTGATCCAAGCAGGACATTCCCTGTCAATAGAGCGATAAAGAAGAGCAGTGCTACTAACTTAATATTCCTTATAAGATACCGGGTCATCTATCAGATCTTCAATAGTGCTAATATACGCAAATTATAATATTTATCAAGAACAGAATCTAGTTACACAGGGCAATTTATAAGAACTTATCACCTTTTATAGGAAAGAACAGGGTATTCTATATAAAAACATGTCCCCTTCCCCGGTTCCGATTCAAACCATATTTTCCCGTCAGCAGTTTCTACCACCCTCTTAACAATAGACAGACCCAGTCCCATACCGGATGATTTTGTAGTAAAGTTGGGGGTGAATAATTTATTCTTCAGTTCATCGGGAATGCCTACCCCGTTATCCTTCACCTTTATCAGAACTTTCTGGTCTCTGAGGGAAAGGCTAACATTTATTAAGCCCCTGCGCTTACCCGGAATTGCCTGTACCGCATTCCTGAGAATATTTGACAGCATACTGTTCAATTGCTCTTTATCAGCAAAAATTATTACTTCACTCAGTCCGTTGAAATTAATATCCAGGTCGATATTATTAATATCATTATAGAGGTCAGCCACGGCATTGATATGGTTTACGAGGTTAGTCTCCCTGGGGTTTGCCTTTGGCATGCGGGCAAAACTGGAAAATTCAGTTGCTATAGAAGAAAGATTATCGATTTGTTCAATCTGGTATTGTTTAAAACTTCTCAGGTTTTCTTCAAAATTTTCAGGGTTGTCTTTCCATTTCTTATACAGCTGCTGGACGTTCAGCTTCATGGGTGTCAGGGGATTCTTTATCTCGTGTGCTATTTGTTTGGCCATATCTCTCCATGCATCTTCACGTTCCGATCTTGCCAGCTTCAGGGCACTCGACTGCAACTCGTCCAGCATCTTATTATACTGGTCGACGAGTTCTGAAATTTCATCCTGCCCGCTGTACTCAAGAGGCTGGCTCTTTTCTTCCAGGCGTACCGAAGCCAGTCCCTGCTGAAGCATCCTTAAAGGACTTGTTATCCTTACGGAAATAAAAACAGCTATACTGAGTGATATTACCAGGAGGATCATAGTGAAGTTGATCATTGCCACTATCAGGTTTGATGTTTCCTCGCTTACCCTGCTCTGCATATTAAAATAAGGCAGGTTAATATAGGCCAGAACTTCCTTCCTGTTATTCTCGAAGCATGTATATGCCGAAAGGTATTCCAATTGTCCTATTTTCTCATTATGAATATATTGTGCTCTGGCCCCGTGCCTTAATTGCGAATAGGCAGCAAAATTCATCCTTTCACTTTTCAGATCTTTGTCAAATATCTCTCTCCTGGATGTTGCCAGCAGTTCCCCCCCCGTATTATAAAGATTAATATCTGTTGCAAACACATTGGAAAACTTGACCAGCAAGGCATCGAGGTCAGGGTAAGAATCAGCACTCCAGTCCTGGTAAAGGCTATCGAGCTCAGATAATTTATGGTCGAGTTCGATAGATACCGATCTTAATTTATCTTCTATATTTTCGTAATGTTTGCCCCTGTACTGGTTAATACTCAGTATTACCACCACCGTACCTATTGCCAGCAATGATCCCAGGAGCAGGCTTATAAAGGCAACCTGCAATTTATGAGTAAAATTCATCTTCCCCGGGAAAAGTGTTTCGGGTGGATTCAGGATCAGCTGCACGACAAGGAAAAGGACGAAGAATGCGATGAAAAGGTGAGTAAATGTAACCACTACATCCATGAAGTCAAGCAGAGGTCTTGCCGCCACTACTGTTATTGAGCCATCAGAGTAAATAAAATATTCTATTTCTCCTTCACCGGGTACAGCCTGGTAATTCGTTGAATCATCAATATCCAGTTTCAGGCGGGTATCAAAGGGGAATTCCCCTGTTTGCAGTACCAGCGAACTATCTATATATTTCGCGATGGAATAATCTCCGGTATTAACCTGCTTATCATAATTTTTGTCAAGCAACAGTTCGGGATAACCCGACTGTGTATATTTTACCAGGTTTATCAGTTCGATGAACAGGCCATTCTGCCTTCCATCATCTCTTTCATAATACAGGCACCCCAGGTAATAAGGCCTGCCTGAATTATTATCCAGGAATACCAGGTTGCTGTCTGTTACGGCTACGCCAAGGGCTTCTGCTCTTTCACGGAAGAATTCGAAGCAATTCTCTATCCTGAAGGTATCAGACTCAAAATACAATGGTGAATCATCTTCACAGATGGTATATATCCTTTCATAGTTATCCCAGTAAGCTGTAAAATAAACGCTGTCGAGGTATGAATAAACTGATTGAACCTCTTCAGAGCTTGAGAAATCATGGTCCATCATTTCATTCAGAAGGCTGTCTCTCTCTATATCAGGCCATAGATCAAGCAGCAGCGCTTCACCGTAAATATCATTTTGATTACTGAAATTGGCAGTTATTACCTTCAGGTTCTCCGTTTCTTTCTGGAATGTAAGAGCGGGGATAATATATGCTGAATAGGCTGCTGCTATCAGGGCGAATGTTACCGATACATTTATCAGCCTTGCCTTTCCGCTCCGGAAAAACCAGGCCTGCAATGCCAGTAAAAGATATGCAAGAAGGGGAACTATTGAATACTTGCCCGAAAAAACATTCAGCAGATAAAGAATAAGCACTGCCACCAGCAGTGCCGGGATTACTGTTCTGAAGGGAAGACCTTTACAGAACATGGCAACTCTGAGAAGGTAAATACTTAGACCAACAAGTAAAACAGCAGCAGCTGTAATTGAGATTACGGAAAAAATATCAATGTCTGCTATTTCATATATCCTGAAATTAATGTTGGAATCGAGCACCAGCTTCTGCAGTAATTCAGTGAAAACAAAGAAAATAAATGATGAAAGGGACAGGAAGATGCTAATTTTCATAACATCCCTAGCCGCTTGATTTCCCCTGCATGAAGGCCCGGGAAAATACCGGTAAAATTCAAAGCATATAAAAAGGAAGAGAGCAGCCAGGAAGAGGAGGTGACCGGGTGAAGGTATCAGGGGTCCGAGGGTGAATCTGAAGGAAGAGAAGATATCAAGACCGGTAAAAACAGAAGGCTTGTTCAACAGGAGAAAAATAAGATACAATAAAACAACCATTTGCAGGGAAGCAAGGAACCCCAGGTATGAAAATCCATTTTTCACCAGCCAGGCTGCAAGACGATCAGCCGCAATCAGAAAAAGGACTGTGAAAAGCAGCCACACTACCACTGGAATAATATTGATCCCGTTTATATAAGTATGGGTACGGTCAAAAACCAGGGAAAACAGGTATTGACCTGAAATGTCATGTATGGGATAAGCCCCTTCGCTGTTATAAGAGATACCGGTATTGATCTTTAGCCCGAATTCAGGATTAAATCCCGATTTAAGGTATTTGTTATTAATGCTGTAATCATTGTATATGTTGATAAGACATAAATAAATATTATCATCATCACTTATTTTATTAGCAATAAGCGTCCTGTTACCCAGGGTAAGCAGTTTTTTATCAAAGCGTTCATCATTATATTTATCCGGAACCGGCAGGCTGTTGTCTGTCCAGGCAGCAAGCTGTCCATCGCTATATTTGAATATGCTGTAAGCTTCAAAGGCGTCAGTGTTCTCAGGAAAATCCTTCCAGAGATACAGCGAATCAGCTTCCATGAGATTTTCAAGGCATTGCATTCCTTCCTTTTCAGCTTTATGCAATTTACGCTCAAACGACCTGGCCTCCAATAGATAGGGAGCTTCACTCTCTGATATGAGATCAGAAATTATTCCCAGGGCAAACACTGCGGCCAGTATCGTATACAGCCTTTTATTGGTAAGTGTTATTTTCATTGTGAAACTCTCATATTTCAGTCGTGATGATAGGGAATGCCTTTAATTATTGTCAGGGCCCTGTATAGCTGTTCAGCGAACAATAACCGTACCAACTGGTGAGGGAAAGTCATTCTCGAAAGAGAAAGGACCATGCCTGCCCTGCTGTATAGTTCGGTACCCAGTCCCCATGGTCCCCCGATAACAAAAACGATGCGTTTGGGGCCTGAATTCATTGTTTTCTGCAAATATGAAGCAAGGCCCCGGGAGTTGATCTGCTCTCCTGATTCATCCAGCAGCACAATAACATCATCCTTCTTAAAATATGCTGATATTGAGGCAGCTTCCTCTGATTTCTGAACTGTCTCCGGTTTATTGCGTGCATCTTTCGATGTGCCAACGTTTATTATCTCCAGTGGCATCATTTTTCTGATCCTGGAATAATAAAGGGATAATCCTTCACTTATAAAAGCTTCATTTGTTTTGCCTACCTGTATTAGCGATAATTTCATAACAGGTCTGTTGAATGACTGCCAAAGTAAAAAAACACCGGTAAACTTACTAATTTAAACAAACAATCTGAATTTTCGTATAAGCCATAATGAACCCTTCCATTTCAGGATTTAATTAATTTCGACTATTTTTGTCAATATAAGCAACAATAATAAGGAAGTTTCATGAGAATAATATTTGCGATCATAATCACTGTTGCATTATCTGCTTACACTAATGTAAGTGCACAGTCTGTCGATATTCCCGATGAGATTACACTTGCATTTAAGGCCGGTAATGTTGATGTCCTATCGGAATACCTGAATTCAACCGTTGAGCTGGCACTGCTTGATAAGGAAGACTTTTACACCAGGAAAATTGCTGAAGACATACTCAAGGATTTTTTCCGTGATCACGCCACCACTGATTTTGTCATCAAGCACAAGGGAGGCAGGGCTGAGTCAGCCTATGCTATAGGAACACTGAGAACACGGAAAGGCAATTTCAGGGTTTATTTCCTTATCAAAAAAATCGATTCAAAACCACTTATCCACCAGCTTAGAATTGAGAAGGATGATACAGGAGGCGATTCGTAACCTGACAGACCTGGCCCTGGCTGAAGATATTGGGGACGGTGATCACAGCTCTCTTGCATGCATTCCTGCACAGGCTCATGGCCGGTCCAGGCTGCTTGTAAAGGAAGGTGGTGTAATTGCAGGGATTGAAATTGCATCTTACGTATTCAGCAGGGTTGATAACGGGATTAAACTAAGCGAATGCATGACCGATGGTTCAATTGCAGAACCGGGCGATACAGCTTTTATTGCCGAGGGCCCAACAAGGGGTTTACTCAGGTCAGAGCGGCTGGTCCTTAATATTATACAGAGGATGAGTGGCATTGCCACCACCACCAGGATGTATGTTGATGCCATCAGTGCTTATAAGGCAAAAATACTGGATACAAGGAAAACCACACCGGGCTTCAGGGCCTTTGAAAAGGAAGCTGTCAGGATCGGTGGGGGTGTAAACCATCGCATGGGGCTGTATGACATGATAATGCTGAAGGACAATCATATTGATTATGCAGGCGGTATTAAGAATGCGATAATCAAATCCAATGAATATCTTAAGGAGACAAAAAAAGACCTGGCCATAGTGATTGAGGCCAGGGATCTGGATGAGCTAGAACAAATCCTGGAACAGGGCATGGTTAACAGGATAATGCTCGATAATTTCAGTATTCCCGATACCATGAGAGCTATAGAACTTATTGATGGAAGGTATGAAGTAGAATCATCGGGAGGCATAACTCTTGATACTGTTCAATCATATGCTGGGTGTGGCGTTGATTACATATCGGTTGGCGCCCTCACTCACCACGTCAGGAGTCTGGATATCAGTCTTAAGGCTATATGAGGTTATTCAACAGGGATAAAATAGGCAAATACTTTCTTGAACGTCTTAAGAACCTGGTATTACCGGGTTTTGACAGGGTTCCGATGTACGATGTCATAGTCTTCTTTGTAAGGGGTTTCCGGAAAGGGGCCCTGGTAACAAGGGCTTCATCAATAGCTTTTAACCTGCTTCTCAGTCTTGTCCCTGCCAGTTTCCTCCTTTTTACACTTATCCCTTATATCCCGGTACAGGGTTTCCAGGAACAGGTATTATCACTTTTTGAAAGCATAACACCTGAAAGGGCAAATGTTTTCATGGAACAGAGCATCAGGGAAGCTATTACCACCCCCAGTAATATTTTTCTTATCATAATGATAGTGGCATCGGCCATCATGTCAACAAACGGTATACATGCACTGATCAATGCCTTTGTCGTATCAGACCATAAGTTCGAAACAAGGAGTTGGGCAGCCCAGAGGAAAATAGCATTTTTCCTCTTTTTTATTATCGGCATCCTGATAACCGTATCAACGATATTGCTGATTTTTGGCAGGGCAGCTGTCGAAAGACTTGTAGATAGAAATATTATCGAAAGCAATATTGTTTTTTATATGCTGCAGTTTATAAAATGGCTTGTTATAATAGGCCTTTTGTTCACTGCAATATCCTTTCTCTATTACCTGGCACCATCGAGGAAGGCAAAATTCAGGTTTATATCAGCAGGCTCATCACTTGCCACATTATTGTTCATAGCTACATCACTGGGTTTTTCGGCATATGTAAATAATTTCGACCAGTATAACAGGCTTTACGGTTCGATGGGAACCATCCTGGTTATTTTACTGTGGCTTTACCTGAATTCAATAACACTCCTCATAGGTTTCGAGCTTAATGCAAGCATAAGGAGTGCCAACATCAATAATACCAATGGCGATTATCAGCTGCAGTGAAGATGCTTATTAACCAGTTCGGCCAGTTCATCCTTCTTGCCATACAACCTTTCACTGAGATCCCTGTCATCGTATGATTTCAGCCTTTTTACAATTGCATCGATAAGACCTGCAGGGAAGACATTATCCTCCTCAAAATATTTGCGTTGCCTGGCAAGATTCTCTGCTGATTCCCAGCATGATGCAGGTAATGAATCCAGTTTTTCAAGAAAAGCTTTGTTCTCCTCCGCAAAGATATTACCGGAAACATAGAGCTTATTGGCATAGTCCAGTCCATTCTCCATTTCCAATCCGTGCACCACGGCCGTTACCAGCCCGGCCATCAGCAGGTAAAGATCGGCCGAACCATCGGGAGCCCTGAATTCAACGGTTTGCCTGCTACCTGATGAAAAAGGTTCAGACTCTTCCTGGGGATTGGCATCCTTTATCATATTGCCTGTTCCTGACCATCCAAGGGGTACACGAACAAGGACCGACCTGTTACGGTCGCCCCAGCATATATTTGTCGGTGCCTCCTGGTGCGGCACAAGCCTGAGATAGGATGTGGGTATGGTATTACCGAAGGCTGTGAGTGAAGGACTCAGATCAAGTATACCGGCTATCATCCTCCTTGCCACATCACTTATTTCTCCACTGTCCAGCATGACATTCTGCCCGTCTTTTTCAAGCAACATGTGGATATGAAGGCCACTGCCGGCTTTACCAACGGTTATCTTGGGAGCAAAACTTATTTCCACACCACGCTCATAGGCCAGCATCCTGAGTATCCATTTTGCTATAACCATCTGCTCCACTGCAAATTCCACATCTGTAGGGAGAAATTCTATTTCATGCTGCTCATAATTTTCCCCTTCCTTTGTAAAACTGCCCACTTCCGAATGGCCGTATTTTATCCTGCATCCTGCCCTTGCACAAAGGTCAAGTGCTTCAATCCGCAAATCTTCAAATTTGGCAAAGGGCATGGTCTGATGATATCCTTTCTGGTCGATCATCGGGTACAGTTCATCTTCAATCGATCTCACATAATATTCCAGCTCACCGAGAGCTTTCATGGCCAGGCCGGTCTTAGAGACAAACCGCTTATAGGCTTTTTTCAAAATATTCTCAGGTGAGCTTTCAAGCGGCTTTCCCTCGAAGTCATAAAAAGAACATAATATATCCAGTGCCGGCTGTTCAGTGAATGGATTAAGGAAAGCGCTGCTGTACCTGGGTATAACATAGAGGTCGCTCGACCCGGCTCCGACAAAGGAAAACAGGCTCGATCCATCAACCCTTTCCCCTTCAGACAATAATTCTTCAAGGTGCTGACGACTCGATAAAACAAAGTTCAGTGTCTTAAGTTTACCATCTTCAGCAACATACCTGAAGTTTACCATCTCAATGTCTTTGGCTTCTATGAATTTTATTATATCTGATTTTGTAAACTCTGATGCCGGTTTCTTTAAAAACTGAACCAGTTCATTGGGGTTCATTAAAACTTCATTATCGATCATTATATTCTTTTTACTGATTTATTAATAAAGGGCTTCAAATATATAAATTTAGAATCTTTGAGCAAATGACTAATGTTTTTTAGCCCCGTCCGCTTATCAGGATTTTTACTATTTTTGGAATCTAAAAGTTAATATAACATGAAGAGACGGACACTTTTGATTCTTTTCATTCCCTTACTGATGTTTAATCAGTGTAAGGAAGAAGAGGGCATCAAATATTTTACTGCTGAAAAGGCAGATTATTATTTCTCGGAGGTTGAAAAGTTATGCAACAGGGATGATGGTAAGCTCTGGGGTGAGAATCTCTACGGTCCCATTTTGTTTATTGATACCAGGACAAGGAAACTGTATTCGAATGTACAGGACAGTGAAGGCCTGCTCAAGCCAAAGGAAAATATATTCACCGGAAGCTACCCAAGGGAAGAAGTCATTAACTATTCAAAGATGTTTGGGGGCACCCTGTATGCCATGGCACCCCTGCCACAGGAGGAAGATTATTACAGGATCACATCAAGAGCCATACATGGTTTGTTTCATTGCTACCAGATCAGAAAAGGTATTGACACCCCCGATTACAACACCAGTCATATGAGTGACAGAATAGCCCGATTATGGCTGAAGATGGAATGGAAAGCACTGGAAAGAGCCATAAGGACAAATGGCGAAGTAAGAAAACAGGCAGTCAGGGATGCCCTGGTTTTCAGGTCGGCCAGGAGAGAGCTCTTTCCAAAATATGCCGGGGAAGAAAATAAGTTTGAGAATTATGAAGGCCTTACTTCCTTCACCTACATGATGCTGGGTACTGATTCAAGGGATGAATACCTCAGGACCCTGATGGATTATTACAGGCAAATCTATAATTTCCGTTCCTATACATTCTCCTATGGCTTCGTCCATGGTAATCTTTATGCTCACCTTCTTAACGAAACAGGTTTTGACTTTTCCACAATTGACAGCAAGGATTTTGACCTGGGTGAAGCATTGAAGGACCGATATGAAATTACTCTGCCGGAAATAAGCCGCGACATAGCCGGCAGCCTCGCTTTCAGTTATGATATCGACCTGGTTAAGCAGGAAGAAAAAAAACGTGACGAGCAGTTAAGGGAAGGCCTGAGGCGCAGGACAGCACAGTTCACTGAAAAACCGGTTGTTCTTATTGAGCTTGTAAGTCCAAATTTCTCATTTGAAGCAGAAGATACCGATCCTGTTGATACCCTCGGAACAATTTACCAGACTATACGTGTAACCGACAACTGGGGTAAGCTGGCCGTTGATGAAGGTGGCTGCCTGGTGTCAACCAATCTCCGCTTTCTCCGCGTGCCTGCTAAAAATGTTGAACAGGAGAAGCAACATATAAATGGGGATGGCTGGCACATCGTTTTAAACAATAACTGGGAGATGGTGAAGCACGATGAGAATTATTTCATCCGGGAGTTAATGCCGTGATAGATTCATCTTTTTTGCTGCAAATCCTCCAGTCGCTCAACAAGTGTGCTGATCCGGGTTTCTGCATCAGCTTTTTTCTTCTCTTCGAGTTCAATTACCTTTGAAGGTGCATTATTGATAAATCTTTCATTCTCAAGCTTCTTCATTACAGACCGGAGAAATCCCCTGTTGTACTCCAGTTCAGCTTGAAGCTTTTCAATCTCTGTGGCAACATCAATGCTGTCGCCCATCAATATATAGTATTCAGAAGTACCAATAATGAAGCTGGCTGAATTATCCGGCTTGCTCTCAAGTTCATTAATAGCCGAGACTTTTGCCAGTCTCTTAATAAGATTCTGAAAGGATTTTTCTTTTCCGCTGCTCTTTTTACTGACAAAGAGCTCCAGCTGGTCCCTGGCCGGAAGGCTGTTCTTCTTTCTCAGGTTCCGGATGGATGTCACCAGTGCCTTTGTATGTTCAAAATCTTTCAGGACACTGCTGCTGACTTTTCCCGCTCCAGGTATTTCAGCAAGCATAATACTTTCACCCTTATCTCTTTCTTCCATCATTTGCCATATCTCTTCGCTTATGAAGGGCATAAACGGGTGCAGGAGTCTTACCAGTTTTTCGAAAAAAGCAATGGCCTGGCCGTAAGTCAGGGGGTCCACCGGTTTCCGGTAGTCCGGTTTTACAGCCTCCAGGTACCAGCTTGAGAAATCTTCCCAGAACAAACGGTATACTATCATTAAAGCATCGGAGATCCTGTACCTCTCAAAGGCCCTGTTGTACTGATTTATTGCTTCACTGAGCCTGTTTTCAAACCATAAGGCAGCTTCTGCCGACCATGGCGGCTGTTCATTAATGTCCCTGTCAATATCCCAGCCTTTAACAAGCCTGAAGGCATTCCATATCTTATTGGCAAAGTTCCTGCCCTGCTCGGGCAGTGAATCATCGTAGAGGAGGTCGTTCCCGGCGGGTGAACACAGGAGCATACCCACCCGTACACCGTCAGCCCCATATTTTTCTATAAGATCAAGTGGGTCGGGCGAATTACCAAGCGATTTTGACATCTTCCGTCTTTCCTTATCCCGTACTATACCATGCAGGTAAACGTCTGTGAATGGTTTTGCATCACGGTATTCATAACCGGCAATAATCATCCTGGCAACCCAGAAAAACAATATCTCTGGGGCTGTAACAAGAGCATTGGTCGGGTAGTAATAATTTATATCATCATTATCCGGTTCAAGTATACCGTTAAAGCATGTAATAGGCCATAGCCACGAAGAAAACCATGTATCCAGCACATCTTCGTCCTGCCTTATGTCCGAAGGAGATAATTCATCATTACCCGCTGCTTCCCTTGCCAGCTTAAGGGCTTCTCCCTCATCTTCGGCTACAACAAAATCGTTCTGGCTGTAATACCACGCCGGTATGCGCTGACCCCACCAAAGCTGCCTGCTTATGCACCAGTCGCGTACATTCTCCATCCAGTGCCTGTAGACATTTTTAAACTTCGGGGGATAAATATTGATATCTCCCCCTGTAACGGCTTCCAGTGCAGGCCGTGATATTTTATTCATCTTCAGGAACCACTGCATTGAAAGCTTTGGCTCAATTATCGAGTTTGTACGCTCCGACCTGCCTATTTTATTACTGTAATTTTCCTCCTTTTCAAGTAAGCCTTCTTTCCTGAGAAAGGCAACTGAAAGCTTCCTGGCCTCGAAACGGTCTGATCCCGTGAATAATCCTGCTTCACGGCTCAATGTACCATCGTCATTGAAAATATCTATTATCCCGAGGCCGTGCTTCTGCCCTATCTCATAATCATTTATATCGTGTGCCGGCGTTATTTTCAGGCAACCGGTGCCAAACTCCATATCAACATAGTCATCATATATTACAGGCACCTCCCTGTTAACCATGGGTACAATCACTTTTTTACCCTCGAGATTTTTATACCTTTCATCGGCGGGATTGACACAGACAGCGGTATCACCAAGTATTGTCTCCGGTCTTGTTGTGGCTATTGTTATATATTCATCTGTTCCCTTTATCCTGTACCTTACATAAAACAGTTTTGAATCTTCCTCCCTGTAAACAACTTCCTCATCAGAAACAGCAGTTTTTGCTTCAGGATCCCAGTTCACCATCCTCACCCCACGATAAATAAGGCCCTTCCTGTAGAGGTCGACAAATACTTTTATGACCGACCGGTATCTCTTTTCATCCATGGTGAACAATGTCCTGTTCCAGTCACACGAGGCACCCAGCCTTTTTAGCTGTTCAAGTATTATACCCCCGTGCCTTTCGGTCCATTGCCATGCATGTTCCAGGAATTCATCCCTTGACAGGTCATTCTTGCTGATACCTTCCTCCTTCAGCCTGGCCACCACCCTGGCTTCTGTGGCAATTGAGGCATGATCGGTTCCCGGCACCCAGCAAACATTTTTCCCCATCATTCTCTGCCTTCTGACCAGTACATCCTGCAGTGTATTGTTCAGCATATGGCCCATATGCAAAACACCTGTTACATTGGGGGGAGGGATGGTAATAACATAGGGTTCACGTTCATCCGGCCGGCTGCTGAAAAAACCATTTTCCATCCAGTATTTATACCATTTTGATTCGGCACCGGAGGGTTTATATTTGGACGGGATATCCATATCTGCAATTAATCTGTTCATGAAGTGCAAAAATAGAAATTAATATTACATGATCTATAATATTTTAGGTCTAAGAACAGGATAAGCAGGTTGGAATATTATAAAATTCATTCCTTTTTATACCCCGAAAAAATTAACTTTGTAAGATTAAACCCAAATAAATACCAAGGATATGCCACAGATATCAGAAAAGGCCAGATCAATGCCTGCCTCCCCCATCAGGAAACTTGTTCCCTATTCCGAGGAAGCCAAAAGAAAAGGACGCAAAGTATACCATCTCAATATCGGTCAGCCTGACATACATACACCACAGGTAGCACTTGATGCCTTAAAAAACATGACGGATAAGGTAATTGTATACAGCCATTCGGCTGGCAATGAAAGCTATCGGCTGAAGCTGGCCGGATATTACCAGAACCTGGGAATAAACGTTGACCACACACAGATAATAGTAACCACAGGAGGGTCTGAAGCTGTGCTCTTTGCCTTCATGAGCTGTCTTGACCCCGGCGACGAGCTTATAACCCCCGAGCCCTTCTATGCCAATTATAATGGTTTTGCAACCACTGCCGGTGTAAAAATCATACCCGTAACTTCTAAAATTGAAGATGATTTTGCCCTTCCCCCGCTAAGCGAGATCGAGAAAAAAATCAGCAGTAAAACAAAGGGTATACTTATATGCAATCCCAATAACCCCACAGGGTACCTTTACACTGAAGATGAGATCCGGCAGTTGCGCGAAATAATAATCAAGCATGATCTTTTCCTCTTTTCCGATGAAGTCTACAGGGAGTTTTGCTATGATGGCGAAAAACACTTCTCCGCTATGCACCTGGAGGGAGTTGATGAAAATGTAATACTACTTGATTCAGTATCAAAGCGTTACAGTGAATGTGGTGTCAGGATAGGAGCGCTGATAAGCAAAAACAGGGATGTCCTTTCATCAGCACTTAAGTTTGCGCAGGCCAGGCTCAGCCCTCCCGGGCTGGGACAGATAGTAGGGGAAGCATCGATAGATACACCGCCTGAATATTTTGATAATGTATACAGGGAGTATATCAGCAGGCGCGATTTCATGGTGGAGGCTCTTAATAATATGCCAGGGGTATACTGCCCAAAACCCAGGGGAGCTTTCTACAGCACTGTTAAACTTCCCGTTGACGATGCGGATAAGTTCTCACAATGGTTGCTCGAGGAATTTGAATATAAAAACCAGACAGTTATGCTGGCACCTGCATCGGGATTTTATTCAAGCCCCGGGCTGGGACGTAATGAAGTGCGGATAGCATATGTACTGAACACAGGCGACCTGAAAAATGCCATGGAAACACTGGCAGAGGCGCTGAAGGCATACCCGGGCAAAACCCTGTGAAAACGGCCTTATTCATATCAAAACGTCTTATACGGGAGCGAAGGAAAGGGCTGAGCTTTTCCAGGCCTGTCAACAGGATTGTAATTGCCGGAATAGCTCTGAGTATTACCGTAATGATTATTGCCTTTGCAATCCTTACCGGCTTTAAAGAGGAAATAAGGAAGAAGATTGCAGGATTCAGCGGGCATATCCAGGTACTTAATTTTGATTCAAATTACTCATTTGAAACCGTCCCCATATCATCAAAGCAGGAATTCACAGCCCGGCTTGAAGATCGTCGCGGTTTCGATAATATTCATGTCTTTGCCACCAAAGCCGGGATTATCAAGACAGAGGAAAATATACAGGGTGTTGTACTGAAAGGTGTGGGTACGGACTACGACTGGAGTTTTTTCCGGAGTAACCTTACAGAAGGATCGGTTCTGAACCTGAATGACAGCATCATATCAAATGGTGTGATAATTTCAAACAAAATATCCGCTTTGCTGGGCCTGGGGGTGGGTGACGATTTTGCAATGTATTTTGTGCAGGAACCACCCAGGATGCGCAGGTTCACTGTTGAAGGTATCTATGAAACAAGCGTTGAAGCTATGGATAAAATGTATATCCTGGGCGATATAGGTCATATTCGCCGTCTTAACGGCTGGAAGGATAAGCAGGTAAGTGGTTTCGAGATCTTCATAGACGATTTCAATGATATCGATCTTAATACCTATATTGTGAGGGATGCCATAGGTTACAAATTTGAGAAGGACCAGGAGAAGCTCAAAGTAACAAACCTGAGGATGAAGTATCCCCAGATACTGGACTGGCTCAATTTCCAGGATACCAATGTGATTGTAATAGTTGTCCTCATGCTCCTTGTGTCAGCATTTACAATGATTTCAGGTTTGCTGATCCTTATACTTGAAAAAACAAATATGATAGGCGTACTGAAAGCACTGGGTTCCGGCAACATGCTAATCCAGAAAATATTTCTCAACCAGGCTGCATATATTATTGCCACTGGCCTCCTGTGGGGTAATATTATCGGTTACGGACTGGCATTTATACAGAAAAAATTTGAACTCATCAGCCTTGACCCTACATCCTACTACCTTACTACCGTA
>JBNJHQ010000043.1:0-15243 GCA_051748705.1 Bacteroidota bacterium
GCTTCATTTTTACGGGGTTTCCGGGCACTTTACCTGGGTGTACTGTTCAATACACTGATAATGGGAACCGTAACCCTGGCCGCCATTAAGATTGGCGGTGTGATGCTCGGGATCAAACCATGGCAGGCTGTTCTTGGTGGTTCGCTGGTTGTGATGATATATGCATCCCTGGGTGGATTGAAGGGTGTAATCTGGGCAGATTTTTTCCAGTACAGCATAGCCATGTTCGGAGCTGTACTGGCAGCGGTGGTTGCTGTAAGGCAGCCTGAAGTCAATGGCCTCCAGAACCTTCTTTCCAGTCCTGCCCTGCAGGAGAAGATAAAAGTACTGCCTGATTTTCAAAATCCATCAGTCTGGGTAACCCTGCTGTTAATACCAATTGCCGTTCAATGGTGGGCGGTATGGTACCCGGGTGCTGAACCGGGTGGCGGAGGTTATATAGCGCAGAGAATGTTATCGGCAAAAAATGAGAAGAATGCCATCGGGGCTACCCTTCTCTTTAATTTTGCCCATTATGCCCTAAGGCCATGGCCGTGGATAATTGTTGCCCTCGCATCAGTTATCATCTACCCCGACCTGGAATCAATCCGTGCACAATTTCCTGGTATATCCGACACTTACCTGAAAGATGATATTGCCTATCCCGTGATGCTTTCAAAGCTTGGGCCTGGCTGGCTCGGACTGGTTACAGCATCCATCATTGCTGCGTATATGTCAACCATCGGGACACATCTTAACTGGGGGTCATCATACGTAGTCAACGATTTTTACAAGCGTTTTGTAAAACCCGGGGCACCCGAAAAGGAACTTGTCAAGGTTGGCCGGATAACAACCGTCTCACTGATGGTAATCGCCGGTGCCATGGCACTTACCTTCCTCAATAATGCCACCCAGGCTTTTGATGTGCTGCTGCTCTCAGGAGCGGGTACAGGCGCAATCTACCTGATCAGGTGGTTCTGGTGGAGGATAAATGCATGGACCGAGATAGCTGCTATGATAGCAGCAACAATATCGGCTGTGGTGCTTGTTTTCTTTGTACCCGACAGTGCAATACAATTCTGGGTACTGGATGGCTTTACATCCAAGCTGCTTGCAGCAGTGGGGATAACCACCGTAGTATGGATAGCAACAACATTCCTCACCGCACCTGAAAGCAAGGAAACACTCAGAAACTTCTACCTGAAAACCAGGCCGGGCGGTCCTGGCTGGAGAAAGGTGGTTGAAGAAGCCAAACAGGAAGGCGGAAACATCATTGACCTGAGGGATGAAGGACGAAAATGGGAAATGCCCTTACAGATCCTGTGTGTTTTTATTGGTGCAATTGCCATTTACAGTGCTTTATTTGCAATAGGAAGTTTCGTTTACCTTAAGCCATGGCTCGGCACACTCTTTACCGTCATAGCAGTCGCAGGAACCATATTTCTGTTTAAGGCCTTTAACAGCCTTAATGCAGATAAATAAAAACTCACGATGATATGGCACAGGGCAATGAACTTGAAAATATCTACACTAAGTTCAAGGCTGAAGGCACTTTCCGGAGAGCGGCCTCTTTCGGTACAGGGCATATTCATGATACCTACAAAATTGAAACGGAAGGCAGTGACAGGGATTACCTGCTTCAGAGAATAAATACGCAGGTCTTCACCGATGTAGCGGGACTGCAGGAAAATATCTACAGGGTTAGCAGGCATATAAGGAAAAAACTGATCGATGAAGGTGAAAAGGATATTGAGAGGAAATGCCTGACGCTGATAAAAACACATGATGGAAAAACATGGTATTGCGACACCGGCGGGCATTACTGGAGAATGTTCCTGTTTATTACCGGCCACCACTCCTATGATGTAGTAAGGAATAAGTTGCAGGCTTATGAAGGAGGCAGGGCAATAGGCTGCTTCCAGTACCTTCTTGCAGATCTTCCGGGACCAAGGCTGAATGAAACAATTCCTCACTTCCATGATATAGGAAAGAGACTGGAGACCTTCCACAAAGCCCTTAATGAAGATGTGCTTGCCCGGAAGAAAAAAGTTGGTGACGAGATAAAGTTCGTCCTGGCAAGAGAGGAAGGAATGAAGACGATACTGAGGCTGGGGCAAAAAGGTGAAATTCCTCTCAGGATAACTCATAACGATACGAAATTCAATAATATCCTGTTTGACGAAAACGACAGGGCGCTTTGCCTGATAGACCTTGATACCGTTATGCCGGGCTATGTTCATTATGATTTCGGCGATTCCCTGCGTACCGCAGCCAATACAGCAGCCGAAGATGAAGAGGACCTTTCAAAAATTAAAGTCGACCTGGATATTTTCAGCTCCTTCAGCAGGGGTTACCTTGACCGGATAAAAAACATCCTTAAAAGGAAAGAGATTGAATACCTGGCACATTCCCCGGCACTGATGGCATTTATTATGGGTGTAAGGTTCCTGACCGATTATATCATGGGCGACGTGTATTATAAGATCCATGACCCTGACCATAATGTCAGGAGGGCCCGTGCCCAATTCAGGCTTATTGAAAATTTAGAGGATAACCTTGAAAGAATGAATGGTATTATTATGGATATTGTTAACTGATCTTTGATAGTAAAAAATCCCGGATATGAGATCATTTGTACTGCTCCTGTCAATATTGTTCCTTCTGCTAACTTATTCATGCCGCAACAATGAAAGTGCCGAAGTACTTTTCACTGAAGCTGAAGATCCTGCCGGTGTTGATATGGCTGACTGGACTTCAGTCAGGGCAGGCTTAAATTCCGGTTTTGGAAATACTGACACAAGGTACAGCAGGAGCAGGCCACCCGGAGGTGAATTATCCAATGAATTATCACTCAGCGGGTGGAAAGGGGAAAAAGTGCACTGCCAGTTGCTCTTCTGGTCAGCCACTGATGAAGGTGACATAAGCCTCAGGGCCGTCAATGAGCAGGGAAATGCTCATTTCCCTGTTGAAAATATCAGGATAAGGACAGTGGGCTATGTCCTGGCAGATGAATACCTGGACGGATGTGGCCCCAGAAATAAAGATACTATTGCGGCTCACCTTGTTGCTGACCGGCTGGATAACACGAATACTTTCAGCTTACTAAGCATGCAAACCAGGCCTGTATGGATAAGTATACAGATACCACCCGGAACACAGGCAGGAAATTATAGTTTCAGTATTGAAGCCATCAGCGCAAATGATACCCTTCGGCATAATATCAGGCTGGAGGTGCAGGACAGGCTTCTTCCCTCTCCGGGCAAGCGTTCCTTCCATCTTGACCTCTGGCAGAACCCCTTTGCGGTAGCCCGCTATCATGAAGTCGACCCCTGGTCGGAGGAACATATGAACCTTCTCAGGCCATTGCTCACCATGCTTGCAGGGGCAGGTCAGAAATGTATTACAGCAAGCATAACAACAGCACCATGGGGAGGACAGACCTATGACCCTTTTGGATCGATGATAAGCTGGATAAAAAACTCAGAGGGATACTGGGATTATGACTACTCCGTATTTGACCAGTATGTAAGGCTTGCCATTGAATGTGGCATAGATGAACAGATTAATTGCTATTCCATGGTTCCGTGGGACAATAAATACAGCTGGTTTGACCAGGATTCAGGAAAATTCGTCAGCCACGTACTCCTAACCGGTTCAGATGAATATATAAACGCCTGGAAGCCTTTCCTGCGCGATTTCAGGGTACATCTTATGGAAATGGGCTGGTTTGAAAAAACAGTTATTGCCATGGACGAAAGAGGGTTGAAGGAAATGAAGGACCTTCTGGACCTCATTAATGAAGAGGCGCCAGGCTTTGAGATTGCCCTGGCTGGACATTATTATGAAGATATCAACAGCGACATATATGACTTCAGCTACAACTGGAATGATATCTCAGGTTTAACCGCACAGCAAGTACAGGAAAGGAAAGACCGGGATATGATCACCACCTATTATGTGGCCTGCGGGGTAACTGAACCGAATACTTTTACCTTTTCCCCTCCGGCAGAATCGTGCTACCTTGGATGGTTTGCTGCCGCCATGAGCATTGACGGCTTCCTGAGATGGGCATATAACAGCTGGCCTGAGAACCCTTTATACGACTCACGGTTCATACGATGGCCCTCCGGTGATACCTACCTGGTCTACCCGGATGCAAGGAGTTCAATTCGCTTTGAAAGGCTCATTGAAGGTATACAGGATTATGAAAAGATAAGGATGCTGAGGGAGGAGTTAGCACTCAATCCCTCAATGGAAGCTGCAGAAGCTGAAATTCGCATCGAGAATTTTCTTTCTGGTATTGACATAAATACACTGGACAGCATTCCAGCACATGAGATAACCAGGAAAGGCAGGCAAATGCTGGAAGAGATAAGCAGGATAAAGTAAGCACTCCCAAACGAGGATTCTCAAGGTTCATTTCACACGTCCGGTCAAGCCAGCCCTTACCGGCCTGGCCTCTTACCTGTGCCAGTGATCCTTCATTACAATGAGGTCATGCTCCAGCATCCTGTCGCCCGCAACAAGTCGCAGCCTGTAAATCCCGGGGCTTACCTTGCCCATTATGTGATCCATGCTTCCCAGCCGGGCCAGTATTTCCTCTTCGGAAAAACCATAATCCTTGTACCTTTCAACCATCCTTTTCATCTGCTCTTTTTCCCTGTCTGTCCTTTCACGTAAGATTTTTGAGTGAGGCCACTGTAATTTATGGAGACCGGGTTCGCCGACGGCGTCCTGCTCATATATCACTCTTTCACCATCAAGTATCTGTATGGCAATGCTTTCTTCGGATCCGTCAGTATAGTAATATACAGGCACACCGGGGGCTTCACTTTCACCGTTGAAATTGCTCGATGAACTGTGGCTGCCAAGACCTTCAACCCACTGGTAGCCTGTACCGGGTTTAAAGAGGATAAGGGATTCACTGTTTCCAGGATCCAGCTGCGACAGGAATGATATATCTGCGATCCATATGCTCCGCCCGTGGGTTGCAACAATAAGATCATTCTCCCTGGGATGTATTTTCAGATCCTCGACCGGGCAGTAAGGCATGTTATTTCTCAATGAATGCCAGCTATCACCCTTATCAAAGGATACATATACCGCTTTTGTCGAACCGGCGAACAACAGATCAGGATTATCGGGATGTTCTCTTACGACGCACAGAGCTTCGTCAGGCAATCCTTCACTTATTGCCTGCCAGGTCTCACCATAATCATTTGTTTTCCATACAAAAGGCCTGAAATCGTCTCTCCTGTACCCTGTTACCGTTACATATGCTGATCCTGCATCGGCATATGAGGGTTCCACCCTGCTGACCCAGTAACCCGGATGACCGGGTATATTAGCGCTAACATCAATCCATTCCTCACCATCATTCTTTGTAAGCCACACTTTACCGTCATCGGTACCCACCCACAGAATTCCCTGCTGAACAGGCGATTCATCCATTGTCACTATGGTACAGTACTGTATATTGCCGGTGCCCTGGATTTTAGCTTCATCAGCCGTTGTCAGGTCAGGACTTATCACTGTCCATGACTCCCCCCTGTTATCCGATTTAACCACCTTGTTGCCGGCATGGTAAATTGTGGAACTGTTGTGTGGCGACATTACAATTGGAGCATTCCATGCCCACCTGTCCATTTCGGGATACCTGATGCTCTTTGACTCACCCGTAAACAGATCGAGTCTGCGTATGGGGCCGAACTGTGATTCATTATACAGCCACCTGTTATTATCAGGATCAACCACATTGTACATGCCATCACCACCCCCCACATTTATCCAGTCTTCCAGCCTTACCGGGCTGCCATCCTTTTTTGTTGAAGGGCCCCGCACCGAACCGTTATCCTGCATACCTCCATATACGTTGTATGGATATTCCATATCATAACCTACGGCAACAAACTGGCCTACATCTTTAAAATCGGGGTGATACCAGTTTTTGCCTGCGTCGTAGCTGATGCCCATTCCATGATCATAGCCAAGCATTATATGCTCCGGGTCAGCAGGGTCGATCCACATGGCGTGATTATCACCACCAAAATTAAATGGTCTCCGCCATTCCTCTCCTCCATTAATGGTTTCCCACATCCGCACACCCAGCACATACACATGGTCGGGGTCAAGCGGATCAATGGCCATCTGCTGGTAATAATAAGCCGGTCCGCCACCAACATCCTCTCCGTCGGGACTGACTTTTCTCCAGCTGAGCCCTTTATTGTCGGAGCGGTACACTTCATCTCCCATTTCATTTCCTTCAGGGGGTATGCCGTTCAGTAGCTGCCTGTACCTCTCCTCATCCGTTACACCGGGAATATTATTATTCTCGATGTTGGCATACACAATATCAGGGTTTGAAGGAGATACGGCTATACCTATCCTTCCCAGCATGCCCGAGGGCAGGCCTTCTGTAAGTTTAACCCAGTTCTTTCCCCCGTCAACTGTTTTGTAAATGCCACTTCCCGGTCCGCCCGCATTAAAGGTCCATGGCTTCCGAACCTTATCATAGGCGGCTGCATACAGGATGTCAGGATCTGAGGGATCAATTGCCAGGTCAACAATTCCAATATGTTTCCCGTGATCCACCACATCAAGCACTTTTTTCCATTTCTTTCCACCATTGGTTGTTTTATATACTCCGCGTACATCGTTTTCTGAATAGAGTGGACCCAGAGATGCAACCCACACTATGTCACCGTCAGCAGGGTGAATGATTATCCTTCCTATATGCTGTGACCGGTGGAGACCCATATTTTCCCATGTCTGACCACCATCCACTGATTTATAGATTCCATCGCCGTAATAGGCTGTCCTGCTGTTATTTGCCTCGCCTGTTCCAACCCACAATATTTCAGGATCTGACTGGTCAACAGCAATATCGCCAATGCTTATTGCACCGGCATCTTCAAACAGCACTTCAAAGGTAATGCCGTTGTCAACTGTCTTCCACAGGTGACCCGTAGCCAGGGCAGCATAGAATGTAGTTGGATTCCTGTCAACAACCGCAAAATCAACATAACGTCCGCCCTGCCTGGTTGGCCCGATTGACCTGTAGTGCACGGCATCCAGTATTTTATCATTGATTTTCTGAGCAATGGCTCCCGGGGCCATTAGAATCATCAGAAGATAGAGGAGCAACTTTTTCATAACAGTAATTTATTTGTTTTTAATTATGGCAGGTTTATATGATAATCGGCAATTTAAGCTATATTTCCAGAAAAGAGCCATATTATTATTATTTTTAGGCTTGATTTTAACAGCTTTTAACACTATAATTTTTCTAACTTGCACTGGTTAAATCAATAAGGCAAAATTCAAATCTGATGATCAGGAAACAAAGAATAGGAATACTTACAGCCGGGGGCGACTGTCCCGGTCTGAATGCAGCAATAAGAGGTGTGGCAAAGACAGCCATTGTAAAACACGGGATGGAAGTTTTTGGAATCTCTGACGGCTTCCTCGGCCTGATAAACAAGGAATACGTTGAGTTAACGGAAAAAAGTCTTTCAGGAATTCTGACAATAGGAGGAACCATACTTGGCACCTCGAGGGTAAAACCCTTCAAGAAACAATCAAATGGTAACAGTGCTATCAGCAAGCCAGAGCTCATTAAGGAACATTATGACCAGATGGGCCTTGACTGCCTGGTGTGTATAGGAGGAAACGGGACACAGAAGACAGCACACCGTCTTTCTCAGGAAGGGCTTAATGTTGTGGGCATTCCAAAAACCATTGATAATGATGTATATGGAACAGAGATGACCTTCGGCTTCGATTCGGCAGTATTTATTGCCACTGAAGCCATTGACAGGCTCCACTCGACAGCCAACAGCCACAAAAGGATAATTGTAATTGAGGTAATGGGTCATAATGCTGGATGGATAGCCCTGTATGCGGGCATGGCCGGCGGGGGTGATGTAATACTTATCCCTGAACTGAAGCTGGATATGGACACCGTGGCACGCTACCTTGAAGAAAGAGCTTATAAGAACAAAGACTATTCAATTGTTGTTGTAGCTGAAGGAGTGTCCCCGAAGCGTAAAAAGAAATCTGCAGCTGAATATGTGGCTAAAATGATAAGTGAGAGGACCGGGCTTGAAACACGTGAAACCGTGCTGGGTTACGTTCAGAGGGGCGGCACCCCGTCGCCGATGGACAGGATACTGGCAACAAGATACGGGGCTGCAGCAGTTGATCTTATAGCCGCTGATGATTACGGGAAAATGGTAACCCTGCGAAGTGATAATATTGTGCCTGTACCGCTGGAAGAGATTGCAGGCAAGCTTAAAGTGGTTACGGAAGACCATCCTCTTGTGATGAAAGCCAGGGGTATGGGAACATGTTTTGGCTCTGATGGGTCAGTGGAAACAAATAATGCTTAAGCGAAAGAATGACAGGAGATATTAGTGCATTTACACCAAAGGAAATTAGCTGGCTTTCGTTCAACCACAGGGTCTTACAGGAAGCAGATAACCCTGATGTGCCTCTTATAGAGAGAATAAAATTCCTTGGCATCTATTCAAATAACCTCGATGAATTTTTCAGGGTGAGAGTGGCCACATTGAGACGGATATCCAAACTCGAGGAAAAATCAGATGATATACTGGGCTACAGTGCTGAAACAACACTTAAGGAGGTAAACAGGATAGTCCTGGAACAAAGGCTTGAATATGACCGTATCTATGAAAAGCTGATGAAGGATCTTGCAGAAAAGAAGATCTATATAAAGAATGAGACTGAGCTAAACCCCGGGCAAAAAGAATTTGTAAAGAACTATTTCAATTCCAACCTGGCACAGATCATAATGCCCATCATTGTGCGAAAGGAAAACCGTCTGCCAACATTGAAAGATGATGCCGTATACCTTGCCGTTACAATTCAGCATGCCAGGAAGACAAGGAAAAAGCGATATGCCCTCATTGAGTTACCAACGAATGTTTTACCAAGATTCATAGCCCTTCCCGGGGCTGAGGATGAATATAATTATATTTTTCTGGACGACATTATCAGGAGCGGCTTAAAGGATATATTTTATGTATTTAAGAACAGTATTATTACCGCCCATACGATAAAACTGAACAAGGACGCTGAACTGGACATAGTTGATGATATCTCTGAATCTTATATCGACAATGTTAATCGCAGCCTCAACCAGCGAAAAATTGCCACACCTGTCAGGTTCGTATATGACAGGGAGATACCTGCTGAAACACTGAATATTCTCACAGAGATGCTTAATTTCAGGATGGACGATACTATGATCCCCGGTGGCAGATATCATAACCTGAAGGATATGATTAATTTTCCAACCCCTGAAGGTTCAGAACAATACAGGTATAAATCCCTGCCACCGATAAGGCACAAAGACCTGGATACAGGAAAAAGTATCCTGTCAAATATCAGGAAGAAGGATATTTTGCTTTATTTTCCCTATCACTCATTTGATACA
This sequence comes from Bacteroidota bacterium, assembly GCA_051748705.1. Taxonomy (GTDB): domain Bacteria; phylum Bacteroidota; class Bacteroidia; order Bacteroidales; family VadinHA17; genus UBA9300. The sequence continues at coordinate 9,434 of JBNJHQ010000043.1, forward strand.
TTCATTAACCTTCTCAGGGAAGCATCCCTTGACCCTGCGGTCAAAGACATCAAGATAACACTGTACCGTATTGCCAGAAACAGTAATGTGATAAATGCACTCATCAACGCGGTGAGAAATGGAAAATCAGTAACAGCAATACTTGAGCTGCAGGCCCGTTTTGATGAGGAGGCAAATATTCTCTGGAGTAACAGGCTGAGAGAAGAAGGTGTAAAGGTTATACATGGGGTACCCGGGCTGAAAGTCCATGCAAAACTATGTTTAATAAGCAGGCACAAGGGAGACAATATTCAGCGTTATGCCTGTGTGGGCAGCGGCAATTTTAACGAGGATACAGCCAGGGTCTACACCGATCACCTCCTGATGACATCGGATACGAAGATCACAAACGAGGTGAGTAAAACATTTGCTTTCCTCGAGAAAAACTATAAAAAAGAGAATTATTACCACATAATTGCATCACCTTTCTATACCAGGACAAGGATATCAAGGCTGATAAAAAATGAAATCGAGAACGCACGCAATGGTGAAAAGGCATATATCTACATTAAACTTAATAATCTGGTTGACAAGGATATAATTGAGTTACTCTATATGGCCAGCCGGGAAGGAGTGGACGTAAGACTGAATATAAGGGGTATGTTCTCCCTGGTAACCGGTATCAGGGACCTGAGTGACAATATAAAGGCAATAGGGATAGTAGACCGCTTCCTTGAACATACACGGATAATGATATTTTGTAACAGGGGCAATGAGAAAGTATATCTTACCTCGGGTGACCTTATGACAAGAAATATTGAGAGAAGAGTGGAAATTGCATGTCCTGTTCTTGAAAGCGAATTAAAACAGGAGCTTCGCGATATTTTCGATATACAATGGGAAGACAATGTAAAGGCACGGATCCTTGATAAAAATCTGGAAAACAGGATCGTAGAAAACAACAGGGAAGCTTTGAGGTCACAGGTAGAGATATATAATTACCTGAAAAACAAACATGAAGCAGATTAAGCACTGAAGGTAATAAGGATTCATAAAATATTAGCATAATGGATATTGACGGCAAGTATTACAGATCATTCAGGAAAAGACTCAGGATGCTTGAAGAACAGCAATCGAAGGAGAGGATCAAGAAACAGCATGACAAGGGCAAGTTAACTGCAAGAGAGCGGCTTGATCTGCTGCTGGACGAAGGAAGCTTCGAAGAGATTGATGCTTTTGTTTTACCTGATACACACGGTATTGAGTTTGGAAAGGTTGAGAAGCATTTTGGCGACGGGGTGGTTGCCGGCTATGGTAAAATTAACGACCGCCTGGTTTTTATATATGCACAGGATTTTACTATCATGGGCGGTTCGCTAGGACTTGTACATGCAAAAAAGATTGCCAAAACACAGGAAATGGCACTGAAGATGGGTGCCCCTATTATTGCACTGATCGATTCCGGCGGGGCACGCATACAGGAAGGCATAGCATCCCTCAGCGGCTATGCAAGCATATTTAACGGCATAATCCGTTCATCGGGAATAATCCCGCAGATAGCCGTGATAATGGGCCCTGCGGCAGGTGGTGCGGTATACTCCCCTGCCCTGATGGACTTTGTTTTTATGACAAGCTATACCAGCTATATGTTTGTGACTGGCCCCAACGTTGTAAAGGAAGTATTGAACGAGGATGTAAGCTTTGAAGAACTCGGGGGGGCAGACGTGCATGCAAAGAAAAGCGGGGTGGCCCATTTTATTTACGATGATGAAGAAAATACACTGCTCGGGCTCAAGAAGTTTTTTTCTTACATACCTTCCAATAATGTTGAGAACCCACCGAAGATAGAAGACCTAAATAATACCCCTGATATAAATAAAAGCCTGCTGGATATTGTCCCGGACGATCCCAATAAAGCATATGATGTTAAAGAAGTAATTAATAACATCGTTGACAGGGGCAGTTTTTTCGAAACAGCTGAACTATATGCACAGAATCTCGTAACAGGTTTTGGCCGGCTTGAAGGCAGAACAATAGGCATAATTGCCAATCAGCCCAAAGTACTGGCCGGTGTCCTCGATATTAATTCATCAGTCAAAGGGGCCAGGTTCATACGTTTTTGCGACTCTTTCAATATACCCCTGCTCACATTTGAAGACGTGCCCGGCTTCCTCCCGGGAATTGACCAGGAACATATGGGTATCATACGGCACGGTGCCAAACTGCTATATGCCTACAGCGAAGCCAGCGTCCCGAAAATCACGGTAATACTGAGAAAATCATACGGCGGTGCCTACATCGTTATGAACAGTAAAAATCTGGGTGGTGATTTCAACTTTGCCTGGCCAACAGCAGAAATTGCGGTTATGGGACCTGAAGCGGCAGTCACGGTACTCTACAGGAAAGAACTTGCCCAGTCAGATGATCCTAAAAAGCTTAAATCAGAGCTGGTTAAAAAATACAGGGAAAAGGTGGCAAATCCTTATGTATCCAATGAAAAAGGATTTATCGATGAAGTTATTGATCCACCGCTTACAAGAAAAAAACTGATAACAGCATTTGAAGCACTTACAAATAAATGGGTGGAAGCACCATCAAGAAAACATGGCAATATCCCCCTTTGATCTTTATAATAATATTCATCATTGATAATAATCTTCATTAATGAAAATTAAAAATATACTAATAGCAAACAGGGGCGAAATAGCAGTCCGTATAATGAATACAGCAAAAAAACTGGGTATAACAAGCTCGGTTATTAAGACCGCTTCGGAACCTGCGGCATTCTACCTCACCCACGCGGATAAAATATATGACGATACCGAAAATGTGTCGGAGATACCCGTCTTTCTGGATATTGAAAGAATAATAAAGATAGCCCTTGAGATAGGCGCAGATGCCATACACCCGGGCTACGGATTCCTGGCTGAAAATCCCTATTTCGCACAGAAATGTGCAGACAATAACATCATCTTTATCGGGCCTTCCCCTGACTCAATATATAAAATGGGCAATAAGATCATTGCCAGGAAGATAGCACTGGCCAATAATATACCTATGACCATCGGCAGCGAAGGTAAAGTACCGGGCGAAAAGGAGGCACTTAGAGTGGCTGCAAAAATTGGTTACCCGGTAATCATTAAGGCTGCATCAGGAGGAGGCGGAAGGGGAATGAGGATAGTCCGCAGCGAGGAGGATATGCCGAAAATGTTCAGGATGGCATCAAGTGAAGCAGATAAAACATTCTCAGATCACTCTGTTTTTATAGAAAAATATATTGAAAACCCAAAACATATTGAATTCCAAATCCTTGGCGATAAAAAAGGAAATATCATACATCTCGGTGAAAGGGAATGCTCAGTTCAAAGGAAACACCAGAAGCTCCTGGAGGAAGCTCCATGCATAGCCTTAAATGATGAGCAAAGGAAAGAAATGGGTGAAATAGCAGTAAAGATCGCGGCAGCTGTGGGATATTTCTCTGCCGGGACAGTTGAATTTTTATATGATACCGGCGGGGAATACTATTTTATGGAAATGAACACAAGGATACAGGTGGAACATCCCGTTACTGAACTTATTACCGGCCTGGACCTGATAGAAGAACAGATAAGGATAGCGGAAGGAAAGGAACTGCGATACAGGCAGGATGAGATCAAACTTAATGGCTGGGCAATCGAATGCAGGATAAACGCTGAGGATGTACAGGCCGGTTTCAGCCCGGCACCCGGTAAAATAGAACAGATACTGATGCCTTCCGGTGAAAATATCAGGGTTGATACCGGGGTGCAGGCAGGCTCTGTGATAGCTGCCAATTTTGATTCAATGATAGCCAAATTAATTATTTACGGTGAAGACCGTAAAGATGCACTGGCAAACTGCAAACAGGCTCTTGACCAGGTATGGATCAAGGGTTGCAAGACCACCCTGCCCTTTTTCAGGATGCTTATAAGGAACCCCAGGTTCCTGGATGGTACAATAACGACCTCCTTCATTGAGAATGAAATGTCATCCTACTATGTCTACAGTGAATATGAAGAAATGCTGGCAGCCTGGCTGGCAACATGGATGTTTGTCGATGAAAATCTCGATGAAACCAACCTGAAAATAGACCATGATGAAGCCAAGAATATTAGCCCCTGGCTCTTAAACAAAAGAATTAACAGACATTAAGAAAATATCCCTTCTATGGCCAAACAAAATAAAAAGCTTTATGCCCTGAACGGAAAGAAGAAATTCAGCTTCAACCTTCCATTGACTGAGACCATTAAAATTGGTAAACGGGAGTATAAAATTGTGATTAAGGAAGATGCCAGATATGGAAGCTATATACTCTGGAAAAACAGGCGCTACCCTGTTGAAATAATTTCTTCCAGGCAAAACAAGTTCGAGATACTCTTTAATTATGTCTGCTATACCTTTACCATAGAAACCCCATTTTCACTCAAACGCAAACAGTATCTTAACAGGGAAAAAGGACCGGCTGCTGAAGAAAAAATTGTGTCGCCCATGCCTGGAAAAATACTTGAGGTTCTCGTTGAGCAGGGTGATGAAGTTACCCGTGGCGAACCACTGCTTATACTGGAAGCCATGAAGATGCAAAACGAAATAAATTCCCCGGTAAACGGGATTGTGTCGTCAATTGATGTTAATCCCGGGATGAATGTCAACAAGGATGAAGTTCTGATGGAATTAAGGATAATACAATAAGAAGCCCCGGATATAATTTTGCAGATATAGATATGAGTTATGAGGTGCTTCACCTCATAACTCATAATCATTAATTATTTTTCAGGTATTGCCTCGAGTGTTCCCACAAGAAATTCCCAGAATTTTTTTACAGTTTCAATATTAACCTTCTCATCCGGTGAATGCGGATAACGAATGGTAGGCCCGAATGATATCATATCAAGGTCCGGATAGGCACCTGCTATAATACCGCACTCAAGGCCTGCATGAATAGCTTTTATTTCAGGGATCTTGCCGAACATCTTATCATACACACCCTGCATGGTCTTCAGAATGGGCGAATCCAAATTCGGTTTCCATCCCGGGTATGCACCGCTCATCTCAATCTCAGCGCCTGCAAGCTGGAAAACAGCTGCTATCTTCCAAGCTGCCGCTTCTTTGGCTGTATCAACTGAACTGCGGGTAAGGTTCAGTGCTTCAAACTCACCTCCTCCTATCCTGACAACCGCAAGGTTATTTGAGGTTTCAACAAGACCTTCCATCGAGGTACTCATTCGTATGACACCGTGAGGGCATGCATAGACTGCACGGATAAGGCCGTACTGCTCATCGGCAGGTACCAGCCCGGAGACTTTTTCAGCCGCTTTACACGTAAAGCTGATATCAGGTTCTGTATCTCCGTGTTCTTTCTGCAGCATCACGTGATAATGCTCAACAAGTTTTTCAAAGTCACCGGTATTAGCTTTGGGAACAGCCACAAGCGCATGTGCTTCCCTGGGGATGGCATTACGCAGGTCACCACCGGCCGCCTCGGCAATCTTTATATCCAGGTCGGCCTCGGCATTCATAAGGAAACGAAAGACCACCTGGTTGGCGTTAGCCCTTCCAAGGGGAATATCTATACCTGAATGGCCACCTTTCATCCCTTTTGCATCAATCCTGTAAATCTTCATATCACCCGGTACAGGCTCTTCCTTGTAGCTTTTTCTTGCTGTAATATCTATTCCGCCGGCACAGCCAACATATAACTCACCCTCATCTTCCGAATCCATATTGATAAGTATCTCGGCATCGAGGTAACCGGGCTTCAGGTTATTGGCACCTGTCATACCCGTTTCTTCATCGACGGTAAAGAGCCCTTCCAC
>JBNJHQ010000044.1:0-15235 GCA_051748705.1 Bacteroidota bacterium
TTCTTCTTCACAGCGTAATGTTCAGCCGCAGCCAGTGCCATATCGGGAACCATCAGCCTTTCAACAGGGGGATCCTCCGTGGTATTTACCAGGGCAATGATCTTTTCCAGTGAACCGGCATTCTCAAAGGTGTTTTTATAGAACAAATAATCATCATTGGAAAGCCCCATGCCTCCCAGGATGATCTTGTCAGCATCTGTTCTCAGTGCTACCATAGCCATTATCTGGTTGAACGGCTGATCAGGATCGGCAAAGAAAGGTATCTTCTGGCCCGTCACAAGTGTATTATTAAGGTCTATGCCTGCTATCCCTGTTGCAATGAGCTGGGATGGTTGTTCCCTCCTTACCGGGTTAACAGATGGTCCGCCTATCTCTATCTCTTCACCCGTAAGCTCCGGACCGCCGTCAATAGGGTCACCATAGGCATTGAGGAAGCGTCCTTCAATATCAGGTCCTATCTTCAGTGAAGGGGGTCTGCCTGTGAAAATAACTTCTGCATTGGTTGCAATACCTTCAGTGCCGCCAAAAACCTGCAGGGTAACCTCATCACCCATTATCTTTACCACCTGTGCCAGCCTGCCATCGACAATTGCCAGTTCCTCATAACCTGCATTCTCTGCCTTAAGTGAACAGGTTGCCTTGGTAATCTGGTCAATCCTGGTATATATCCTTTTAAATGCTTTCTTGTCCATTATGCTGCCTTTCTTTCTTTTAAAATAGATTCCACTTGTTTTTCATAATCCTCGAACTGCCCGGATCTGAAAGCGGAATAGTTCATCTGCTTAAGAAGGTTGATAAGCTGCCTGAAATAAACTGCCACCTCTTCAAACTTGTTGAAACTGAAATCTGTTTCAACAAGGGCCAACACTTTCTTCAGCATATATTCCTGCCTTTCAATCGGAGTCATCCTGTCGGTTTCATCAAAGGCATCCTGCTGCAGGATAATGAAATCTATAATTTCTGATTTCCAGAATAGTATATGGTGATCGATCGGTACACCGTCATCACCCAGTATATTGATCTGTTCTTTCACTTCCCTTCCCTTACGTATGATATCCCTTGCCCTGTTCACCATTGTCAACCAGTTTTCCGATATACTCTCTGCCATTGTGGACTGTACTTCTTCATATTCCAGGTACTTGGAATAGCTGTCTACCGGGTCAATGGCAGGGTAACGCTTGCTGTCGGCCCGCTCCTGTGATAGAGCATAGAAGCATCTTGCTGCTTTTTTCGTCGCTTCGGTAACGGGTTCCTTCAGGTTCCCTCCCGCCGGGGATACAGTACCTATAAATGTGATTGACCCATAAGCGCCGTTATTCAGTTCCACCAGGCCTGCCCTGGAATAGAAGTTTGAAATAATGGCCGGCAGGTCCATCGGGAAAGCATCCGGACCCGGCAACTCCTCCATGCGGTTCGACATTTCCCTCAGTGCCTGTGCCCAACGTGATGTGGAGTCGGCAAGCATAAGAACCTTTAGACCCATGTTCCGGTAGTACTCGGCGATGGTCATGGCAGTGTAAACAGATGCCTCACGTGCTGCAACCGGCATGTTGGATGTATTGGCTATGATCGTTGTACGCTCACTGAGTTTCGCTCCTGTTCTTATATCCTCCAGCTCGGGAAATTCTTTGAATATTTCCACAACCTCATTGGCCCGCTCTCCACATGCAGCTATTATCACGATATCTGCTTCAGCCTGCTTTGAGATGGCATGCTGCAAAACCGTTTTGCCGCAACCGAAAGGCCCGGGTATGAAACCCGTACCGCCTTCGGCTATGGGGTTCAGGGTATCGATAGCACGCACACCTGTCTCAAGTATTTTAGAAGGCCTGGGCTTATGACGGAAGCATTTGAGAGGTCTTTTTACCGGCCACTTCTGGACCATGGTAACAGGTAGCTCCCTGCCCTGGCTGCCGGTGAGCACGGCTATCTCATCATTTATTTTATATGTACCCCTGCCTGCAATGGATTTAACGGTCCATGTCCCCTCAAGGGTGAAAGGAGCCATTATTTTGTGCATGAGCCTGTTCTCCTTTACTTCACCAAGCCAGCTGCCTGCTTCTACTTTGTCTCCGGCAGAAACAAGGGGAGTGAATTCCCATTCACTGTTGCTGTCAAGGGCATCGGTATATTCGCCTCTTTCCAGGAATATACCTTCTATTTTATCCAGGTCATTCTGTAAACCGTCATAATTACGGCTCAGGATGCCCGGTCCCAGGCTCACCTCGAGCATACTGCCCGAAAAATTCACCTTTGCACCAACCTTGAGTCCCCTGGTGCTTTCAAACACCTGGACATATACAAGACCGCCGCCTATCTTGATCACCTCTGCCATTAAACCTGTATCTCCATGCATAATCATGCATATCTCGTTCTGTGCCACGGGGTCATCAACCTCAACTATCACGAGATTTGCAATTATGCCTTTTACTGTTCCTTCCGTTTTCATCGGTTTTATATTATTGTACTACAAAATCATTTTTATTAAGCCTTGCTCATTACTCAGCCAGATCAAAGTGTTTCAGTCATATGTTCACCTTCCACTTCCTCCCGGCTGCCTGCTAATATCTGCCTCAGTCTCTCCTCTCCTTTATCCCTGCCCAGGGCTGACCACCTGCTTGCAATAAGCAGCTGCTTCAGGTAGCCAATGATGCGATCTATACTGAAGTTCTCAAAGAATATCATATCCTCAATCACTCTCCAGCGCAAGCTGTCATATTTCATCTCCTCATCTGCAAAAGAGCCTGATCCGGTATATGCGACTATTTCATCAAAAAATTCAAATTCATGGTCCTTGACAAGATTCTTGCCTGCATAATCCCTGAGGTGCCCGGCATGAACTGAATCACCTGTGATGAACTGCTCCTGGCTGATATTATGCCTGGCTGCCTTGATGAAGGCAACAAGATTTTTCAGGTTAAAATCAAATATGGTATAGGACCTCAGGAACTGACCTGCATTTTCAATTAAATAATGGTAATAAGCATCTGAAAGTTCATGTTCGATCTTCAGCTTATCCTTCTTTCCCTCTTCCGGCAGATTATCCTTCATAACATTTACCATGTACCCGGGCAGGATGTCTGCGGATGGCAGTATGGCGGAAAAGAGCTTTTCCTGTTCCTGGAAATCGCTGACCGAATAATTGGCCGGTAAGCTGTCTGTGTTCTTCCCTGAAACAAGGTAAGCAGTAAGATTCCGGTTATCGTTCTCCATGAATACCAGTTCAACCTGCCTGTAATCATCAGGATGCAGGTTTTCTTTCAGCATTTCCCCGAATTCAGCAGGAGATATCCAGAGCCTTGAGTCATCAAGGGAAAGAGCAGGTAAACCGGAAATTAAACAATGATACTGTCTCTTTAACATCACGACTTACTTCCGTAGAGGAATTCCAGTGTTTGGGATTTGAAATGTTCTTTCAGAAAACGGTCAAAAGCCTCATCTGTCATGCTGATTTTATAATGACCGTTTTTGGGTCTTATCTCAAAACCATTACCGGATCCGTTGTATTCCTTCAGGCTCAGTCCCCTGTTCAATACGTGGCCCGACTTCTGCCTGAAATAATTCTCCACTATCTTGAGCTTACCCTTCGGTAAGAGCACCTGGAGCTCAGCCTCACCTTCGCATGGATTCCAGTTTTTTACCATGGTCTCCAGTAGTCCGCTAACAAAGCTGCTGTCATTAAAAGCCTCATCAATTGGCTCTTTCATAACAGATGCCTGTACCAGTTCGCTTATCTCTTTCCTGAGATTTGCTATGGCCTGCTGTGATGAAAGACGTACATCTGATTTTATCTTGTGTGATAATTTTTCAGCCTCCTTCTTTGCTGACCTGATTATTGAGTCAGCTTCGTCACCGGCCTTGCTGATGATCTGTTCAGCTTCCTTCCTGGCCTTCTCAATGATTTCATCTGCATCCCTGTTGGCTTTTTCAAGACCTTCGCGGTGTATCTTATCGGTAAGCTCTTTTATCCTGTTATTTGTATCCATAGTTGTATAATTTTATTGTTTTTAGCTTTCTCAGCAACATACTTTTTTTGCAATGGGGTCAAGGAACCCTTCAAGTATAGTTTCCTTCCTGGGAACGACACTGAAAACCGGTATTTCCGATTTATGTATTATATCCCCTGCGAAACTGCCCAGGTAATTGTCCAGGAGAACAGATTCCTGGTGTGTCATAATCATTAACATATCAGGATTCAGCCTCTCTGCATAGTCAAGTACTGTCTGTGCTATGCTCTTCGATCCGCTTTTGAGGATAACCGTGTCCACATCAATGCCCTCTTTGCCTATCGTTTTCTCAATACCCTTGCTCTTTTTGAATGAAAGACTGTCCTCAGGTTTGATATCCATACTCAGGACAGAAACAATGTGCAGCCTTGAACCGAATTGCCTTGCAATGGATATTGCCCAGGCTACCTTATTGGATGTTTTCTTGAAGATATCAACCGGTAGCAATATGTCATTTATCTTTTCAGTTGTTGGATTCTTTGAAATAGTAAGGACCGGGCATACAGCATCGGATATCAGTTTGTCGGCATTTTCCGTCTTAAGAAAACCCAGGGGGTTTTTGTTTTTCTCAGCTTTCCGGATAATGATCAGATCGCAACGCATGTCGGCAGCCTCTTTCAGTATTGTGGGAATAAGGGGGCCTCTTGCCACCTTAAGGCTTACCTTCTCAGGTATACTGCCGTTGAAATATTCCAGTGTAAGGGCTTTAAGCCTTTCTTCTGATTCCCTGTTGCGCCTGCTCATGTTCTCACGGTTAAATATCCGTTGAGAGAGCGAATTGTCAGTTGCAACATTGAGGAGTATTATTTCCGTACCATAAGCCTTATTGAAATGCATAGCCTGGTGAAGCGGTACGCAAAACTCATCAGTCAGCGGCACCGGGACAAGTATCTTTTTTATGTCTTTATATTCTTTCATGTTTCTTTTTTCTGTTTGTTTAATCCTGCCTGCCTGTTATTATGCCGTGTTTGCCTGGACCAGGCGACTAACAAGTACCTGCTCTATCGCAGTCCTTGGCTCACCCGCACTTTGATCCTTAACTGCAAAATGCCTGGCTGTCTTCCTGTCAATATTTACTTTATTACTGTTATCCCTTGCTATTACTTTTACTCCGGAACCATTTTTACCGGAAAAATCCTTCAGGAAATCAAGGTAAGCTTCATTTATTGTTCCCTCTTCCTCTGCAATCACAGTTATCCTTGATTCTTCCACTATTGTGATAAATTCTGAAACCATGAATATGGGAACTGACCGGCTTTCCATAACCGCACTGATGATCTTTTTGCATGGACCACTGAGTGGCATATTGCCGGTGCCCGGGCCAAGGACAATCGAAAGATCAGCGTGTTTCTCGCATACCGATCTTATTATGGATTTCAGATCACCCTCCTGCACAATGTTTTCAATATTCTTTTCCGGCAGCTTCATCTCCTGCACCAGTTCCTTTTTCAGGCTCAATAACTCCTCTTCTGCTATTTGCCTGAGCCTGGGTGTGATGTTTCTTATCATCATGATTCCCGTTGCCGGTCTTTTATACGAATGCAGCAAAATAATGCGGGTGGAATCATCGAAAAGATTCCTGGCTGCAAAGCGGCCTGCCTCACTGGCCCCGTTCCAGCATTCAGCAACGATAACAACCGTTTTTTTACTATTCTTTTTCATATTACTGGTGATGCTTTTGTCCTTATTCATTGTATACTGCAAAAATAATTTGTCCGGGGCAGTTCTCTTTACGGATAAATCCGAAATCGAATGAGGGATTTCCCTAATTCGACCCCCCCTGCATAACTCGTCACCTTGCTTCTTCCTTTCTCCCGAAGCGAGCTCTCCGGTTCTTTCGTGATAAATTACCACGGCCCTCTTCGTATTCATATCCATCTTTTTCTATATTTGTAGGCCTGAAGTAATACGATTTTATAAAAAAGTAACACGATGCAGCCTGGCGGAAAAAGTATATCCTCAACAGTAATCATCCTGCTTGCCATGGCAATGCTGTCATGCGGCAATCAACAGGGGATGCAGGATCATCAGCGTTTGCTTGAAGATTCCTCGGGTCGCCAGGTGCACCTTCCGGATAGCCTGCAATCTGTTGTGGCCCTGCGCTCGGGTGCATTGCGACTGCTGTGTTACATGGGATTGGCTGATCGTGTGGCTTATATCGAGGGTAACGAAAAAAGACGCGATGTTCCCTACCTGATGGCTAACCCGGAACTGAGGGAAAAGATTGTTATAGGGGCAGGTAACAATTACGATAGCGAACTGCTGGCTGCCAGCAATGCCGATGTGATAATAGCTACATTCATGACCCCCGCCGAGGCTGATGAGCTGCAGAAAGCAACTCATAAACCTGTTTTTGTTCTCGAATACGGTGATATGAAAGAGAATACCGGGCACTTATATAAAAGCCTCAGGCTGCTGGGTGAACTGTTCCATAGAAGTGAAAGGGCTGACAGCCTGGTGCAGTACATGATCAGTAGCATAAATGAATTTGAAAAGAGGTCAGCCGGCAATGATACGCTGAGTGCCTACACAGGAGGCGTTGCGTACAGGGGATCACATGGTATAGCGTCAACCGAACCGGGCTATCCGCCTTACAGCTTTCTGTCGATAAGAAATGTGGCCGGATCACTGGGTAATGTTGTCAGTTCGCCGGTGAATAACCAGGAGAATGCCTTTATCGATATTGAGCAGCTTCTTATATGGGACCCTGAATATGTTTTCCTTGACGCTGCAGGCGAGATTATCTGGCATGCGGAAATAGAAAAATCATTGCTTGGGACCACCCTGCAATCCTTTCTCTCGGGAAGGGTTTATTCGGTCCTGCCCTATAACTGGTATACAACCAATTACGAAAATATACTGTGTAATACCTGGTTCATCGGAAGCATTGTTTATCCCTCTTCTTTCAGTGATGTGGATATTGAGGAGAAGTGCCGTGAGATATACCATTTCTTCCTTGGCAAAGATGTTTATGATGAGATGAATGATATGTACAGGCCTTTCAGGCAGCTGGTAAATGGAGGGGAGGCAGGATGAAAGAAGAGAAGATACTTGAGCAATACGGACAATTCACACGCAGGAAGAGCACTTTCCTGTTGATTCTTGTCATCCTGATTGTTCTCTTTGCCTTTTCAGGCATCCTGCTTGGTCCGAGCAAGATAGCCTTTAAAGATCTGCTGGATGTTATTGCGGGCAAGGGCAGGGATGCTGATGCACAGATACTTTTACACCTGCGCCTGCCACGTGTGCTGGCCGCCATTCTGAGCGGACTGGCACTGTCCGTGGCGGGTGCTGTGATGCAGAGCATACTGAGAAACCCCCTGGGATCACCATTCACCCTTGGAATATCCAACGCTGCTGCTTTCGGGGCTGCTTTTGCTGTTATTATACTTGGTGCAGGGAGCATGCAGAGCGGGGGCTCCGACTCTGTCCTGGTTAATAACCCCTACATTATCACTGTCTCAGCCTTTGCATGGTCGCTTGTGGCATGCTTCCTCATACTGCTGGTGGCACGCAGGAGGGGGGCAACACCTGAGAATATGATACTGACGGGTATTATTGCAAGTTCATTGTTTACTGCACTGACTACCGGACTGCAATATGTGGCCGATGATATTGAACTGGCTGCCATTGTGTTCTGGACCTTTGGCGACCTGTCAAAAGGAGGATGGCGCGAGCTGGCCATACAGGGAGTGATACTCCTGCCCGTGCTTGTTTATTTCTTCCGTAACAGCTGGAATTATAATGCCCTTGATTCGGGTGATGAGACAGCTCAGAGCATGGGTGTTAATATCTATAAGCTCAGGATGAGGGGAATGATAATAGCATCCCTGGCTACAGCCAGCGTCGTTTCCTTCTATGGCATAATAGCCTTCGTGGGACTCGTGGTGCCTCATATAGTGAGGCGGCTGATAGGCAGCGACGAACGTTTCCTGCTGCCGGGATCAGCACTTATGGGAGCTGCTTTCATGCTCATATGTGACATGCTGGCACGCACCATCATCAGTCCGCTCGTGCTGCCGGTAGGTATACTCACATCCATAGTGGGTGCACCACTGTTTATTTTCTTACTGGTAAAAGGTATTGGTTCATCGCAATGGAAATGATAAGCCTTAACAACATAAGCTTTTCCTATAATGGCAACCTGGTGCTTGACGGGATAAATCATGTCTTTCCCCGTGGATCTATCACGGCTGTAATGGGGCCAAACGGTTCGGGTAAAACAACCCTTATAAGGCTTATGAACGGTATACTCAAACCACTGAAGGGAACAATATCTGTTAATGGCAGGCAGCTTAAGCATATAAAGTCGTCGGCACTGGCTCAGCAGATGGCTTATGTGCCGCAGATGCAGGTCAATGTTTTCCCGGCTACGGTTTTCGATACGGTACTGCTTGGCCGTAAACCCTATATACGATGGAACCCGGGTAGCAGGGATAAGGAATTTATATCCTCGCTACTGGTAAAACTTGGTCTTGAAGATATAGCACTGAAGGATATTAACAGGCTCAGCAGTGGTCAGCGCCAGAGGGTTTTCATTGCGCGAGCCCTGGCACAGGAACCGGATATTATATTGTTGGACGAGCCCACGGCTAACCTTGATCTTAAGCACCAGCACGAGGTGATGAGTCTGCTTTCGCAGCTGAGTCAGGCGGGGATAACCATCATAATAGCCATTCACGATCTTAACCTCGCCCTTAAATATTGCGGGGAATTTATGATACTCAACGAAGGCAGAATGGTGGATGTGGGTACGAGGGATATTTTTACCGAGCAAATGATAGAACAGGTATATGGTGTGCGCACTAAAATTTTGAAGGAAGGGGAAGATTTATTTATCTTAACTATCGATTCCTTGCATCAATCAAAAAATTAAGTAAATGGATTTAAGTATAAGTTTTATAGGAGTGGTAAAGAATGAATTTAATTATGCTGAGCCATCCCAGGCCGATAGTATCATGCGTTCCGTTTCAACAATAGAAATAAAAGAGGAGTATGCGGACGGACTGTATAAGATAGAAAACTACAGTGAACTGAATATCCTGTGGTACTTTAACCGTTCAGAAGGCTATGAACTTCGTACCACCACACGCTCGGGCGATTACCGTGGTGTTTTTGCCTGTTGCTCCCCGCGCCGTCCCAGCGCCATCGGGCTTACCTGCGTCACCCTGATCGAACGAAAGGATAACATACTTAAGGTCACCGGCCTTGATGCCCTGAACGGCACACCGGTCCTCGACATCAAACCCTCTCTCAAGCTTCAATAAAGCCCGGTACCCGGAGCCGTCTTAATGCTTCATCCCGGCTTACTCATTTACCCGGATCACGGCATGGGCTTCCATCCTTAACCCCGGACTTATCACCCGCAGAATAGCAATATTACTGCAGCCATAGCCATTTATAAATTATTGCTTATTTTTATCGTCCATAATAACAAATCTTAACAGCAATAATCATGACCAAAGAGATCTTTTCCGAAAGCCTGAATTCCGATACCTTCATAACTGAAAAAGTAAATGATATAAGGAAAGTGGTGGGAGAGGGCATGGCTATAAATGCACTCTCTGGCGGGGTTGATTCATCAGTGGTGACACTCCTGGGGCATCGTGCACTGGGTCTCAGGCTCAGGACCGTTTTTATACAGAACGGGCTCATGCGCGAGGGGGAGCCTGAAAAGGTTGCTTCCTTCTTCAGGGACCTGGGTGTTGAGGTTGAGATTATTGACGCAGAAGAGGAGTTCCTGTCAGCCCTCCGGGGTATTACAGATCCTGAAGAAAAAAGGGAGGCTATTACACAGACATTTTACAAAGAAGTTTTTGGCAAGCTCGTAAGGGAAAGCAAGGCACACCACCTCCTGCAGGGGACTATACTTACCGATATTGATGAGACTGTGGCCGGTATCAAAAGGCAGCACAATGTCTTTGAGCAGCTGGGTATTGATCCACAGGAGGCCTTTGGCTATAATATTATTGAACCTCTTATACAGCTTAGAAAAGACGGTGTCAGGAAGGTTGGGAAAGCACTGGGCCTGACCGAGGAATACTATAAGCGTATACCTTTCCCCGGTCCTGCACTGGCAGCAAGAATTCTGGGAGAGGTGACAAGCGAAAAACTCGATATAGTGAGAAAAGCCACATCGGTAACTGAGAAGAGACTCAGTGATAGCGGGGCCTTCCAGTATATGGCCATACTGCATGAAGACCGTGTAACCGGTATGCGCGACGGGAAGAGGGATTTTGGGCGGCAGATAGAGATACGTTGCTGGGACAGCGTGGATGCCCGCACCGCTACACCAACCAACCTGCCCTACGAAACATTGACAAAACTGGCCAGGGAAATAATCGAAGAAGTACCCGGCGTTGTGAGCGTAACCTACAATATCGCCACCAAACCTCCTTCAACGATCGAGGCGGTTTAAAAGAGAAGACCAGTATCATTCAGATTCCGCCTCCTTCTTCATGGCCCTGCTGATAAGGGGTAGCCTGATGCAGGAAGGTACAATTTTCATTACCAGCCAGTTAAGCCTGTTGGCGAAATTCGGGATAATGACTTTCTTTCCCCGGAGAAGCTGCCTGACGGAAACCCGGGCTACTCTTTCAGTTGAGAGCAAACCCAGCCTCCCCACGGCATTCTGGCCATTGATCCGCCTGGTGGCATCGGCGTTTGTCTTCATCGGGCCCGGGCATACCGTACTGACAAATATGCTGGTTTCACGGAATTCCTCGGATAAACTGCTGGAGAAACAATTGATGTAGGCTTTGGAAGCAGGGTATACCATCTTGTAAGCCATAGGACTGAAAGCAGCCATACTCGAGACGTTGAGGATATAACTTTTCTCCTGCTTCTTCAGGTTTGGTATTAACTGGTGGGTCATTATGGAGGTAGCCATAACGTTAAGCTGTATCATCCTGTTAATATATTCAACATCCGCTTCTTCAAAACTCCGTGCGCCACCAGCCCCAACATTATTTACAAGGAGGAATACATCATACATCCTGTTCACCTCTGCGGCCAGCTTAACGATATTATCCTTAAGACTCATGTCAGTTTCAAAATACACTGAATCCATCCCTGAAATATTCTTTATTTCCCTGCACATACTGTCAAGCCCGGTGCCCGGCAGGTCGATCAGTATGGTATTGAATTTCTGCCCTGCCAGCTCAAAGGCAAAGGCCCTGCCCAGTCCGTTGGCAGCTCCCGTTACAAGCGAATATTTACTCTTCACACACTAAAAAATATGATTTTACTATAAATTAAAAATAATGATTTTCTCCATCCTGCAAGCACTTTGCCCTTCCTCACCTCTTAATTAATCATTTTTGTTTACGGAGCCGAAAATAGTCAATTGTCGCGGCTAAAACAATATATTTAACACCATAGCCTTAATATGTTACACTCATTTATTATCTTTATCTAAAATTTTAGGGTATGAAGATATTTTTCTTGACATTGATTTTAAGTATAATAGCGATCAGCATAACAGACGCACAGGACATAAATTTTCCCGAACCCGACCGGGAAGGGGGCAAAGCGCTGATGCAAACGCTCAACGAGAGGCATACTTCACGCGAGTTTTCATCGAAAGACCTGACGGTCGGACTGATGGGCAACCTTTTCTGGGCCGCCTGTGGCAGCACACGGGGTACCTACAGGACAGCCCCCTCGGCTGTTAACTGGCAGGAAGTGAAAGCATATGCAGTAACTAAGGATGGCATTTACCTCTACCATGATAAAGGCCATTACCTTGAGGAGCTAATCAGAGGCGATTTCAGGGAATATACCGGTTTGCAGGATTTTGTTAAGGATGCACCCCTGACAATAGTGCTCGTAGCCGACTATACCCGGATGGGCAATACCAGCGAAGAGGAAAAAATAAAATATTCATGGGCCGATGCAGGATATATATCGCAGAACATCTATCTCTTCTGTGCCTCTGAAAACCTTAATACAGGAGTAAGGGGGCTGATAGACAGGGAAGTACTTGCCGAAAAGATGCAACTGGACGAAAACCAGAGGATAATCCTTGCACAGTGTGTGGGCTACCCGGTCGATTAATTTTTCCACGCCCCGTCTCACATCTCTCATCTTTACCCGCTCGTGGGCTCACAACACTGGCATAATTATGCATACCCGGCTCGTATCTCACCTCTCAGTCAAAAACGATTACTCCTCCCAGGTACTTGCTCAGTCAAAAGCAATCACCCCTCTCAGGTGCTTCCCTGCAAGCAAATTCGCATAGGCCTCGTTGATCTGGTCAAGCCTGTAGACATTGGATATAAGCATATCAAGGTCGAGATCTTTGTCCCTGTACATCACCTCGTACCGGTTAAGGTCCTTTACCGTGTTGTTTGTACCGTAATAACATCCCCTGATGGTCTTTTCCTTGCGTGTGACAGAAGCAGCATTGATACGGGTATGTGAGTGTACCGGCGGTATGCCGATAAGTGATATCATCCCGCCGGGCCTGGCGCATTCAATGGCCACCTCCTGGGATAGTGTGTCACCTGCTGCCTCGAATACGTAATCTATCTTCACCTCTTCACTGAGTTTTTTTATTGCCGGGATATTTTTTTCATTGAACACGAAAAAGTCTGTTGCTCCAAGTTTCCTGGCCACTTCTTCCTTACCGGGATTCTTATCAACGGCAATCACCCTGTCGGCTTTTCGTAACTGCAGCCCCATAAGAACATTTGATCCCACACCACCAATGCCAAAAACCAGCGCATTGGCATGTTCCCTTACATTGGCTGTGTTTATCACGGCACCTACGCCCGTTGTCACGGCGCAGCCCAGTATGGCACCCACTTCGTATGGTGTGCTGTCCATTAACGGAACAGCACAATCCTCAGGCAGGATGATATGTTCGGCAAAACAGCCCACTGAAGAGAGCTGGTAGATCCTTTCACCTTCTGCATTGCTGAACCTGGTGGTGCCGTCGAACATAACACCTTCCCAGGTAGGCCCGGTATAGGTGCCGCAGATACTTGGCCTGTCATGGGTGCAATCAAAACAGGTGCCGCAATTGGGTGCCGAATTAAAGACAACACGGTCGCCTTTCCTGAACCTGGTTATACCCGGACCAGCCTCAAGCACTATCCCTGACCCTTCATGTCCCAGCACTACCGGCATATTGAATATGGAATCACCGGTCACAAAATTCCAGTCGCTGTGGCAAATGCCCGCAACAACTACTTTTATAAGCAGTTCCCTTTCTTTTGGCGGATCGATATTCAGTTCTTCTATGGTAAAACCCTTGTTTGTCTCATATACAACAGCAGCCCTTGTTTTCATGTCATTGATATTTTTGAAGTGATTAATGAATGATGAATATACATAATCCTGCTGAATTAATACGGGCAGGCATAGTAAGAGTACAAAAATCCGGGTCTTCCGCTTTTCGATTTAAGTCCCCGGGCATACCCCTTTAACTTTCATCCCCTGACTTCTGTACTCATCCCGCCAAAACTTCAGAGAAGGAGATCAGCAGCCCTGTTTTTCTTTTCTGAAAGTAATTTTTAAGACTTACTTACGTTAATCAAATAGTGATAATTGTTTTTGAAAAAAGTAAGCTATAATGAAAATGAAAAAGTTTCAGCACAGGTACATACTGATTATTGCTTTCATGCTCATGATCTTTACTAATGGCTATGGCCAGAGGCCCCTGCCGGATGAGTTACTCACAAACACGATAGAGGGACAAATTAATTATATCGAGGAACGAACAAGGATTTATGAAAACTACCGGGCAATTAGAGAGGATATGTTTCAGAAAATCAACAGTAACATTTTGGATTCTCTCAATGCCTACAGGAATGAGATAACAGATTTAAATAGTCGCATATCATCGTTGAACAATGCAAACGAAACCTTGCAGAATACTCTTGATGAAACAGAATCCAGCCTGGAGGAAGTTACGCAGACAAAAAACAATATCAGTCTTTTTGGTCTGGAAATAAACAAGATAGCCTATAATTCTCTTATGTTGATTATCATTGCAGCACTGATAGTCCTGCTGGTAATTGGATTTACGTTGTATAAAAGGAACAGGTTTCTGACCAACAAAACCAGGGAGGACCTGAAGAATCTCAAGGATGAATTTGAAGAATATCGCCAGTCCTCAAGACTGGCCCGTGAAAAAATGACAATGGATCATTTCAAAGAAATACAAAAACTAAAAGAAGGCTGATCCATATTCCCTGTCGCAACTACCCGGTCCGTCAGTGAAACAGGGGCAAAGGAAGAAGCCTGATGTTCGATTTACTTAACAAAGCTCCACGGCATCACCTGCCTGCGGCATATTACTTTCAGCAGACCCCACTGTGCTTCGTTTTACGTTTTTTTGTTCAGGGAATACACAATTCGATACTTCAACAATCTCAAATATTACCTACCTTTATATACTGAAACCAATAACGAAGAAAGATGCAAACCATTAGAAAATCTCTTTTCCTGGCACTGGCTGTGCTGTTTCTGGCAGCCTGTACACCGGAAAAACCTACCGACCTTACGCAGACCAGTTTTATTCCCCAACCTTTGAATGTTACATATACGGGCGATGCCTTCACATTATCCTCTTCGACTGTGGTCTATTATCAGTCCGGGGTGGAGGGTTTGGAACATATTGCCGTATACCTGGCAGGTCAGCTAAAGGACATATCAGGACTGGATATCAGTTTGGAGGCAGCGGAGAGCACTCCATCAAGGGGAATCTACCTCGAAGTGGGTGGCGATGATGCAGGGCCGGTCGATGAAGGCTATGAATTGAATATAGACCGGAAGCTTGTAAGTATAAAAGGAGCCACATCTGCCGGTTGTTTCTATGGTGTACAGACTCTTTTGCAGACTATACCTGTCAAAGCGGATGCCGGTGAAATTTTGAAAATTGCCACGGGTAAGGTACGTGATTACCCTGAATATGCTTATCGCGGCGCCATGCTGGATGTGTCGAGGCATTTTTTCAGTGTTGAGGATGTTAAAAGGATGATCGATTTCCTGGCAATGTATAAGATGAACGTACTGCACCTACACCTGTCCGACGACCAGGGCTGGCGCATTGAGATCAAATCATGGCCCAGGCTGACCGAAATAGGTGGCAGCACAGAAGTGGGGGGTGGTGATGGAGGCTTCTTTACACAGGAACAATACACCGGAATTGTTGAATACGCACAGGAAAGGTATATTACCATCGTTCCCGAGATCGACATGCCCGGGCACACAAATGCTGCGCT
>JBNJHQ010000045.1:0-15014 GCA_051748705.1 Bacteroidota bacterium
GTGGTACATACCGATAAGGAAAAGTATACCATACATTTTACAATGAAAGCAATAGAACAACAGCTGCCCTCACTTATCTTTATCAGGGTGCACAGGTCGTTTATTGTCAATAAAAACCGGATAGTGATGATTAAAGATAATTCGGTTGATATAAGCGGCGATCTGGATGTAAAAAATATCCCCATAGGAAAATCATATCGTGAGAACCTTCTGAAAGAAATAAACGTTATGATGAGGTAAACTCCGGGGTCATATGCTTTCAAAACGTAATCTATTCCTCAGACATATCGGACAGACTTCCACCGCACCTTTGCTTATTGAAATTGAGTCGGCCAGCGGAATCTGGCTTTTCGGTCCTGACGGCAAAAAATACCTCGACCTTGTGTCGGGTGTGTCCGTAAGTAATGCGGGTCATTCGAATGAATCTGTCATTAACGCTGTTAAAAGTCAGCTCGACAAGTACATGCACCTGATGGTTTACGGTGAGCTCGTGCAGGCACCCCAGGTCGATTATGCAAAAAAACTAAGTGATAACCTGGGCCATCACTTTGAAAGTGTATATTTTGTTAACTCAGGATCAGAGGCGGTTGAAGGTGCAATAAAGACAGCCAGAAAGTACAGCTCGAGATCAAGGGTGCTGTCATTCAGGAATGCTTACCACGGGTCAACCCTGGGAGCACTGAGCCTTTTCGGTGATAATGACTTCAAATCGAACTTCATGCCACTTGTACCTGAAACGGTGCAGGCCGTATTCAATGATCTCAGTTCTCTCAAACTCATTGATGACAGGGTGGCTGCCGTTATTGTTGAGCCCATACAGGCCGAGGCAGGAATAATCACACCGCGCGAAGACTTTCTTGCCGAGGTGAAAAACAGGTGTGAAAAGGCAGGTGCATTGCTTATCTTTGATGAGATACAGACAGGCTTCGGACGGACAGGCAGCATGTTTGCTTTTCAGAAATATGACGTTGTGCCTGATATAATATGTCTTGCGAAGTCGCTCGGCGGAGGAATGCCCCTGGGTGCATTCGTATCATCCCGGAAGATAATATCAACACTGGCAGATAATCCTGCCCTGGGACATATAACGACTTTCGGGGGCCATCCCGTATCCTGTGCTGCAGGAATGGCAGCAATGGATTTTATCCTGAGCAGGAAACTGCACGAAAAAGCCCGGGAGAAAGGAGAACGCTTCAGGAAGCAACTGAAACATAAAAATATTATCGAAATTCGTGGCGAAGGTTTATTCCTGGCAGTTAAACTGTCTTCTGCAAAACTGGCCGATAAGTTTATCACAAGGGGTACCGGGAATGGATTGATCCTTGACCGCTTCCTCTTCTGCAACGATGCATTCCGCATCTCCCCGCCACTGGTAATTGAAAATAACGACATAGACTATGCAGCTGATACAATCCTTCTTACGCTGGACCAGATATCCTGAAAGGGTCCTGGTAATCTTCCTAATCTTAATCTGCCCCTCTGCCCCTGCACAGGTGGCTGACAATATTAATCATTACTTCAACCAGGTAGCAGGATCACAGGTTACGGAAGAAAGACTTTCCTGGAATGACTCCATAAAAAGAGAACTGATTAACTTTCTGAAAGCCAGTGAGGATATTTATTCGACAAATATCACCGGCGTTAATTACCTGGGCCAGATAAGCTCAAATGACAGCCTCGTAAAGATCTTCACATGGAATATTCCAACATCTCCCGGGGATAACCTGTATAATTGTATAATATACAACAGGAACAGTGATAGCCTGTTTGTCCTCGAAGCAGACAGGGGATTGCAGGATCTCAGTACGGATGAAGTGATTGAAAGCACCGGCTGGTATGGGTCGTTGTACTACGATATACAGCCTGTCGGTCAGAAAGGTGATGCTGGCTACATATTGCTTGGATTTGATCCCGATAATGTTAATGTGAACTCCAAGGTTGTTGAAATAATGCATTTCAATGATAATGGTGAGCCTTTATTCGGGAAGGAGATAATCATGGCTCATGATGATATGCTTAAAAGGATGATCTTCAAATATTCACCCCTGGCCACCATGATACTGAGATTCAATACGTCCCGTTCAAAAATTGTATTTGACCACCTCTCACCATCATCAGGGCAATACGAAGGTGTGTATAAATATTATGGCCCTGATTTTTCATTCGATGCACTGGAAATACGGGATGGAAAACTGGTACTGGTAGAAGATATAGACCCGAGGGAGGACAGATGAACAACTGCATTTTTTTCACTGCTTTATGACTATTTGTCATGGCAGAATGATTGGCATGAGCTTTGAAAATCAGCCGGTGAGAATTTGTCTAACACATTAAATTTTAAAAAAATGCAGAAAGGTAAGATTGGCGTTACTACTGAGAATATTTTTCCTATTATAAAGAAGTTCCTCTACTCTGATCATGAAATATTTATACGCGAACTGGTGGCAAATGCAGTTGATGCTACACAGAAACTGAATACACTTGCTTCGGTGGGTGAATATGAGGAGGAACTGGGAGATAATACTATAAGGGTTAAGGTAGATAAAAAGAAGAAAACAATAAGTGTTTCTGATTACGGCGTGGGAATGACAGCCGATGAGGTAAAGAAATACCTTAACGAGATTGCTTTTTCCAGTGCCAATGATTTCCTGGATAAATATAAAGAGCAATCAAATGCAATAATAGGACATTTTGGCCTGGGTTTCTATTCCTCCTTCATGGTGTCTGATAAGGTGGAGGTAATTACCAGATCATGGCAGAAAGATGCCCCTGCCGTCAAATGGACATGCGACGGGAGCCCTGAATATACCCTGGAGGAGGCTGAGAGAGAAAGGGTGGGTACTGATGTTATCCTGCACCTTGATAAGGACTCCAAGGACTTCCTTGAGGAAGCAAAAATCGAAGAACTGCTGAAAAAGTACTGCCGCTTCCTGCCGGTTAAAATTGCTTTTGGCAAGGAAAAGGAATGGAAGGACGATAAGTATGTCGATACGGATAAGGATAAGATAATAAACAATACAGAACCGGCATGGACTAAGAAGCCGGCTGACCTGAAGGATGAGGATTATAAGGCCTTCTACCGTGAACTGTATCCCATGGCTGATGAGCCCCTGTTCAATATACATCTGAATGTTGATTATCCCTTTAACCTGACAGGAATACTGTATTTCCCGAGAATAAAAAACAATATTGAAATACAGAAGAATAAGATACAGCTTTATTGCAACCAGGTGTTTGTGACTGATTCGGTGGAAGGTATCGTCCCTGAATTTCTTACCCTGCTGCATGGTGTAATAGACTCACCGGATATACCCCTGAACGTGTCAAGGAGTTACCTGCAGAGCGATTCAAACGTAAAGAAGATATCAAGTCATATAAATAAAAAAGTGGCAGAGCGACTGCATGAGATCTTCAAGGAAAACCGTGAGGATTTTGAGAAAAAGTGGGATGACCTGAAACTGTTCATAGAATACGGGATGATAAGTGAGGAAAAATTCTATGACAGGGCCACTAAGTTTGCGCTGTTTAAAAACACTGATGGCAAGTACTTTACATTCGAGGAATATGAGAAGTTAATAAAGGAGAACCAGACAGATAAGAATAAAAACCTTATTTACCTTTATGCAACTGACAGGGACGCTCAATACAGTTATATAGATAAGGCAAAGGCAAAGGGATATGATGTTTTGCTTATGGATGGTGAACTGGAACCCCACCTGATCAATCACCTTGAAACTAAATTCAAGGACAGCCGCTTTGTAAGGGTCGATTCGGATGTTATTGAAAAACTGATTGAAAAAGATGAAAAGATCGAATCAAAACTCGGCCAGGATCAACAGGAGCTGTTGAAGATGGTCTTTTCCAGCCAGGTAAAGGGAAGTGACAGTTTCATACCCGTTACGGAGGCCATGAATGAAACTGATTCACCTGTCATAATTACCCAGTCTGAATTTATGAGGAGAATGAAAGATATGTCGAAACTGGGAGGAGGAATGAATTTTTATGGCGATTTACCCGATTCATTTAACCTGGTGATCAATACCAATCACTCTATCATTGAGGAACTGGCATCTGATGTGGAAAAGAAAATCGGTGAAGCCATCAGGAAGGAATCAGAAGCAATATCTTCACTTGAGAAGGAAATAAGTGAGACCGAAAAGACACAGGAAGGGAAAAAGGAAGAAGAAATAACACAGGCTGAGAAAGATAAACTTGAAGCTCTGCAGAAGAAGCTTAACAAAGCAGAAGAGAAGAAAAAGGAAATTGTTGGCAAGTATGCTGACAAGAAACCTGTGGTACAGCAACTTATTGACCTTGCCCTGCTTGCCAACAATATGCTCAAAGGAGAGAAACTCAGTACTTTCGTTAAAAGGAGTATTGAACTCTTATAGAGAGAAAAAGCTCTTCCAGGGCCGGTAAGTTTCGTGAAAACCCGGACGCGCACGCCAGGGGATTTTATAGCATACTGGAGATTTCTTTTTTGAGAAAATCCAGTGCCACTCTTGCCGGTTCCTGATCCATCTCCATCACGGTCTCCAGCAGGTTCCTTGAAAGATCTGAACTGCTGGCTGTTGGTGGAATTTTTTCAGTCACCGTATTGATTATCTTGATAGTGTTCGAACGGGCACTCTTAATTACCTCCCATGCCTGTGGCGAAACGTATATCTGTTGTGCCAGGTTGTGATCGTATTCAGATCTGATAGTGGCCAGAAGGGCAGACTGAAGCTTCTTTGCATTCATCTCCTGCTTGTGCGTTCGCATTATAAGGGATTCCATTGATATCCTTTCAAGAAAAAGGGTCAGCCTTTCGTAAGCCTGTAACCTTACAGGCGTTATTGTCCTGGAATTCTGGAGTATGATCTCATGGCGTCTCTTTTCACGATCATTCTCAACCGTTTTCCTGATCAAAAAATAAGCAGTAAGTAATACCAGGAGAGCCGGTATTGTCACTAGGAGTATATCTTTTACTATTTCCATTGCCCTGTTTTATAAAATTTGTTATTTACAAACGTAAGATTTTTCATGGATATTGTGGTAATTGACCCGCAATATTCAGGATGTATATACGTGGTGAGCCTGTCAGGATGGACCGGGACCATGTTATATAATAAGCAGTAAACAGACAGCCGGGAAACAGGCAACTCCTTTTCACCCTCCTGACCGGAGACCGCCGCTTCGAATTATTATTCCCGGAATGGGAAATTATCAAAAAAGAATTAATTTTAGGCTTTTTCCACAAACCCATAACTCATGAACTACCTATCAGATCGAATTAAATCTCTTTCCGTTTCGCAGACACTGGAAATGGCCCAGAAAAGCAGGGATATGAAAGAGAAAGGAATTGATGTCATAAATCTAAGTATCGGGGAACCGGATTTTAACACACCCGATCATATAAAGGAAGCGGCAAAGAAGGCACTGGACGATAATTATACCCACTATCCTCCTGTACCGGGTTACCCTGACCTGCGAAAAGCTATATCAGAGAAATTCAGGAGGGAAAACAATCTTGACTATTCCCCGGAACAGATAGTTGTATCTGCAGGGGGTAAGCATTCTCTCATAAACGTTATCCTCAGCATTGTAAACCCGGGTGATGAAGTTATTCTTATCGCTCCTTACTGGGTAAGTTATTATGACCAGATCATACTTGCAGAAGGAAAACCTGTGGTTATTGAAACAGGTATTGAAAACGATTTCAAACTTAACGCAGGACAACTGGAAGAGGCTTTGACCGAGCGTTCAAGGCTGGTAATATTTAATTCGCCCTCAAATCCTACCGGGATGGTATACACCCGCAGCGAGATGGAAGAACTGGCCAGGGTGGTTGAAAAACACGAGGGGCTGTTTGTTATCTCGGATGAGATATATGAACATATTATATTTTCAGGGAAACATGAAAGTATGGCATCCTTCGATTTTATACACGACAGGGTTATAACCCTTAACGGTGTGTCAAAAGGATATGCCATGACAGGCTGGCGCATCGGCTATATAGGAGCTCCCCTGTGGCTGGCAAAGGCTGTAAATAAGCTGCAGGGACAATTCACCTCTGGTGTGTCATCCATAGGTCAGCGGGCAGCCCTTGCGGCAATTACCTCAGGACCTGAATCATGCCATGCCATGAGGGATGTTTTCCTTAAGAGAAGAGACCTGGTATGTGGTCTTCTGAAAGATATAGAAGGATTGAAAATAAGGATACCCCAGGGTGCTTTTTATATTTTCCCCGATGTGACTGCTTTTTTTGGCAAAAGTGATGGCGAAAGGATGATAAACGATGCAAATGACCTGGCCATGTATATCCTTGAGAAGGGACGGGTAGCTGTTGTGAGTGGCGATGGCTTCGGTGCACCCAATTGCATAAGGATCTCCTATGCCGCATCTGACAGGGAACTGACTGAAGCATGCTGCAGGATGAAAGAAGCCCTGGGAAAACTTAAATAAGGACATTATGGATATTTCAGGAAAGGAAATACTTGAGTTTATAATATCACGACAGAGTGAAAGGGGATACCATGATAAAAAGGTCGAAGCCGACAAACTCGGGAGGATACTTGAGGCTGGCCGCATGGCTCCATCCGCCTCTAATTCCCAGCCATGGAGATTTATAGTGGTCGATGAGCCGGGCCTTCGCAGGGAAGTGGCAAAGGCAGCCACGGCTAAAGAGCTGGGCTTTAATAAATTTATTGACCAGGCTCCGCTACTGCTTGTTATTGTAAAGGAAAAGGGCAAGGTTATATCACGGGTTGGCGGAACAATAAAAGATAAGGATTACTCCCTGATTGATATAGGTATAGCTGTTCAAAATATTTGCCTCCAGGCATATGCTGAAGGTCTTGGGACCTGTATAGTTGGCTGGTTCAATGAGAAGAAAGTAAAGGAACTGCTTGATATACCGGCGTCAAGGAGGGCTGAGATTATTATTACGCTTGGTTATCCGTCCGGGAAACAAAGGCCCAAGAGACGCAAAGAGGCTGGCGAAGTGATAAGTTATAATAAATACTAGTTACAGCCGTTTTTTCCGGATAAAGCGCTTTTCCTCTCCTGCCATCAGGCGCCTGATATTTTTATTATGAGTTATTATCAGGGCTATGGCAATAAGAAGTGCAAAAATGGTAAAGATTACTGAGGGGCTGTCAAAAAAGACCAGTGAGATCAGGGGAAAGGCAATGCCTGCTGATATTGAACTTAGCGATACATAGCCAGTGATAAACAGTACCAGGAGGAATACAGCCATGCACAGGAGGGTAACGACAGGTTGCAGTGCCAGCAGTACACCGAAGGTGCTTGCAACACCTTTACCTCCCTTGAATCCTGCAAAAACGGGGAAGACATGTCCTGTTATTGCTATCATTCCGCATATTATTTGCATGTTTATCAATTCAGAACTGCCCGGTGATGCCAGCCCCAGTATTGCAGGCAGGCTCGCTGCAAACCAGCCCTTGGCGATATCGATCAAGAGTACAGGTATACCGGTTGCCCATCCAAGAACCCTTATGGTGTTTGTGGCACCGGCATTGCCGCTTCCGTGTTCTCGTATATCAATACCATGAAACAGTCTGCCTGCCCATACAGCAGTGGCTATAGAACCAAGGATGTACGCAAAGAGGCATACAGGTATGAAGATTTTATAGTTGGGGTCCATATTTAATCAGATCGATAAGATCGTCGCTTATGGCAAACTTCCTGAAATTCTGGATAAATTTTCCGCCAAGCTCTGTGGCAGATCTGTGCCAGTCACCGGCCTTTTCCCAGGTACCCGAGGGTTCCAGCAGGCGGCTGTCAACACCTTCGACCCTGTCAGGTACAGCAAGGTTAAAGACAGGTATTTCATGGAATTGACTCTTGTTTATTGATCCGTCCAGTATGGAGTTGATAATCCTCCTGGTAGATTTCAGGTCAATCCTGTTACCAACACCATAGGGTCCGCCCATCCACCCCGTATTGACAAGCCAGGCGTCTGCACCATGCATTTCCATCTTACGCACCAGCTCATTTGCATAGATGATTGGATCAAGCAGAAGGAAAGCTGCGCCAAAACATGCTGAGAAAGAGGGCTGAGGCTCTTTTATGCCTCTCTCGGTACCTGCAACTTTGGCCGTGTACCCGCTGATAAAATAGTAAGCGGTCTGTCCCTTGTTCAGTTTTGAAACAGGGGGTAAGACACCAAAGGCATCTGCGGTCAGAAATATGACTTTTGAAGCATGACCGGCCCTGGATACGGGCTTGACAATATTTTTTATATGATAAATAGGATATGAAACCCTTGTATTCTCTGTTTTACTGTCATCATCGAAATCAATTGAACCGTCATCTTTCACCACAACATTCTCAAGCAGGGCATCCCTGCGGATAGCATTGTAAATATCGGGTTCTTTCTCCTTGCTCAGGTGGATGCATTTGGCATAACAGCCTCCTTCAAAATTAAAGATACCGTCATCATCCCATCCATGTTCATCATCACCGATAAGTGCCCTGTCAGGGTCGGTTGACAGTGTGGTTTTACCCGTGCCGGACAAACCAAAGAAAATAGCAACATCATTATCTTTTCCTACATTGGCCGAGCAATGCATGGCAGCTATCTTCTGCAGGGGCAGGTAGTAATTCATAACTGAAAAAATGCCCTTTTTCAATTCTCCACCGTACCAGCTACCGCCAAGAACAGCCATATTCTCGGTCAGATTGAAAAAGACAAAGGTTTCCGAGTGCAGGCCCTGCTCTTTCCACTTGCCGTTACTGGTTTTTGAGGCTACAAGGAAGACAAAATCGGGCTTAAAGCTCTCCAGCTCTTCCTCAGAAGGTCTTATGAACATGTTTTTTACAAAATGGGCCTGCCATGCCACCTCCATTATAAACCTGATCTTCAGGCGGGTGTTTTCATTGGCACCCGCATAGCAGTCAACAACATATAATTTCTTCCCCGAGAGCTGCTCGGAAGCCAGTTTTTTGCAATGATTCCAGACCTCCATGCTTATGGGTTTATTATCCGATACCTGGGCCTTATCCGATTTCCACCAGACGGTATCCCTGGTCTTGTCGTCCATAACAATATACTTGTCCTTGGGCGAACGTCCCGTATATATGCCCGTATCAACAGCTACTGCACCAGTATTGGTTAATATGCCCCTCTCGTAACCCTTAAGCTCCGGGCTTGTTTCCGCATCGAATAAATATTCGTAGTCAGGATTATAAATTATTTTCTCAGGATCCTTTATATTATAGTCTAGGAGATCTTTGCCTGTTACCATAATTGCAAGTTTTAATTTGTTAGCCAAAGGTATAAAATATTTGAGATGCTTTATACACCTTTTTTATGTTGTACGCTACCCGGATTATCTCAGATCATGAGAAAGCGGGTACATGAATAAGTTTTATTTGCCTCCTGGTCCGAAATCTGCAGCCGCTGGTAAACAATTAGTTCAATTAATTGTCTTAATTAATAAACAATATAATAATAAAAGAAATGAAAAAGGCATATTCAATAATTTTAGCAATGATAATCGGTGCATCATTTGGAACCGTACATGCACAGACATATAAGGCAAGTCCCGATAAGACTGTTATTTACTGGCATGGTGAAAAAGTAGGTGGCGAACACGATGGAAGCATAAAGCTGAAATCAGGTGAGCTTGTAATGAGTGGAAACAAACCTGTCAGCGGTTATGTCGTAATTGATATGACCACCATTACTAATTCTGATATTTCCAATGACGGTATGAGGGAAAGACTGGTGAATCACCTTAAATCTGATGATTTCTTCGGTGTGGATAAATTCCCCGAAGCAAGATTCGATATTACAGGATCGGAAGTCAATAATGGTGGTAGCGTCACACTGAAAGGAACCATCACAATTAAGGGAACAAGCAAGCCCATGGAATTTGTGAGCAACATGGAGTCACCAGATGGTTCTCTGATTTTTACAGGGCATATTGAGATTGATCGTACCCTCTTCGATGTACGTTACGGATCAAAGAAATTTTTTGATAACATAGCTGACAGTGCCATAGATGATATTTTCACACTGGACTATGAGCTTTTCCTCTCGCAGGAATAAGGAACAGACTCCCGCGAGGCCGGTATATTAATGGAATGACCGAATATTTTACCGGCCCGTTAAAAAAGAACGGCACGGTTCTGCGGAACCGTGCCGTTGATTTATATGGCTAAATTATCAGAAACAGCTTTAGCGTATATTGGCCTGTGCGGCTGCCAGCCTGGCTATGGGGACCCTGAATGGTGAGCAGCTAACATAGTCCATTCCAACTGAATTGCAGAACTCCACTGAACTGGGTTCTCCGCCGTGTTCCCCGCAAATACCCACCTTAAGGTTTTTATTTGCCGCTCTTCCTTTATCTGTTCCCATTCTAACCAGTTGTCCCACACCTTCCTGGTCGAGCACCTGGAAAGGATCATCCTTAAGGATGCCATTTTTTGTATAGATTGGGAGGAATTTGCCTGCATCATCCCTTGAATAACCGAATGTCATCTGTGTCAGGTCATTGGTCCCGAAAGAAAAGAACTCGGCAACTTCAGCTATCCTGTCGGCTGTAAGGGTGGCACGTGGTATTTCTATCATTGTACCAACCAGGTAGTCAACCCTGATACCTTTTTCTTCAAAGACTTTTTCGGCCACCTCACGTATGATCTTTTCCTGAAGCTTATATTCCTCAACCGTACCTATAAGTGGCACCATTATTTCAGGCCTGGCATCAACACCCTTCTTTTTAAGGTTACATGCGGCTTCTATGATAGCCCTTGCCTGCATCTCAGTTATTTCAGGGTAGGTTATACCAAGGCGGCACCCACGGTGACCGAGCATAGGATTGAATTCATGGAGCGAATCCACCTTCTCTTTGACCTCTTCCGGGCTTATTCCCATTTCTTTTGCCATCTCTGCCTGGTTTTCTTCCTCATGTGGAACAAACTCATGCAGCGGTGGGTCAAGTAACCTTATTGTAACGCCGTATCCCTGCATCGCTTCCAGTATGCCTTCGAAATCTTCTCTCTGGTAGGGTAGAAGCTTTTCAAGGGCCTTGCGCCTTTCCTCTTCCCTGTCGGCCAGGATCATTTCCCTCATGGCCTTTATCCTTTCACCTTCGAAGAACATATGCTCGGTACGTGTGAGACCTATCCCTTTGGCACCAAACTTTCTTGCTGTTTGTGCATCCTTGGGTGAGTCGGCATTGGTCCTTACAGCCATCCTGGTATATTTCTCCGAGAGATCCATAATCTCACCGAAGTCACCACCCATCTGGGGTTCTATCGTTGCTATTTTTGATTCATAAACTTCGCCTGTAGTACCGTTCAGTGAAATCCAGTCACCTTCATTGAAGGTAAGATCACCGGCTTTCATTGTCCTTGTTTTGTAGTTGATGATAATTTTTCCTGCGCCTGATACACAGCATTTGCCCATTCCCCTGGCAACAACGGCAGCATGTGATGTCATACCGCCACGTGCAGTAAGTATTCCCCTGGCTATGTTCATGCCCTCGAGGTCTTCCGGTGATGTTTCGATACGTACCAGTATTGAAGCGGGGTATTTGGCTGCTTCGTCTGCAAAAAACACTATCTGGCCCGTGGCGGCACCCGGCGATGCGGGCAGTCCTTTACCCACCACGTTTGCACTTTCCAGTGCTTTTTTGTCGAATACAGGGTGCAGCAGCTCATCAAGCTTATTTGGTTCCTGGCGGAGCAGTGCTGTTTTTTCATCAATCTTTCCTTCCTTCAGCAGGTCCATGGCTATCTTAACCATAGCTGCACCTGTTCTTTTACCGTTTCTCGTTTGCAGCAGCCATAGTTTGCCATTCTGGATGGTAAACTCAAGATCCTGCATGTCTTTGTAATGATCCTCGAGATTCTTCTGTATTGTGAACAACTCTTTATACACTTCAGGCATTACTTCTTCCAGTGAAGGGTATTTGGAAGCTCTCATTTCTTCACTCACACCGGCCAGCTTTGCCCACCGGAGCGATCCCTCACGGGTAATCTGCTGCGGTGTTCTGGTACCTGCGACAACATCCTCGCCCTGGGCATCTATAAGATATTCACCATTAAAAATATTTTCTCCTGTTGCTGCATCACGTGTAAAGGCAACACCTGTTGCGGACTTATTACCCATATTGCCAAATACCATGGCCTGAACATTAACGGCTGTGCCCCATTCTTCGGGTATATTGTTTATCTGGCGGTAATATTTTGCACGCTGGTTCATCCAGCTGTCAAATACAGCACATATTGAGCCCCACAACTGTTCCCATGGATCGGTTGGAAAGTCGAGGCCGGTTTTATCCTTTACAGCTTTTTTGAATTTTGTTACAAGTAATTTGAGATCATCAACTGTCAGATCAATGTCGTCTTCAATATCCCGTTCTTCCTTCAGGGCTTCTATTATTTCTTCAAAAGGATCAACATCCTCCTTTGATTCCGGTTTAAGTCCCATTACAACATCCCCGTACATCTGCACGAACCTGCGGTAGGAATCCCATGCAAACCTTTCATTGCCCGTCTTTTTTGCAAGGCCGACAACAGCATCATCATTCATGCCCAGGTTCAGCACCGTGTCCATCATACCCGGCATCGAAGCCCTTGCACCCGACCTTACAGACAGGAGGCAGGGATTATCCCTGGAACCAAATTCTGATCCCATGATCTTTTCAGTGTTAACTATTGCCTCTTCAACCTCTTTCCTTATCAATTCCACAACTTTCTCGCGGCCTAATTCATTATACTCCCTGCATACATCAGTTGTAATGGTGAAGCCCGGAGGCACAGGCACCCCGGTCAGGTTCATCTCGGCCAGGTTGGCACCCTTGCCACCCAGCAGGTTTTTCATACTTGCGTTACCTTCGGCTTTCTTGTCCCCAAAAGTGTAAACTCTTTTAACCTCAGACATAAAGTTTTGTTTTTATATTAGTTATTTTTTAAAAAATTTCAAGTCGCAAATATACAAAAAAAAGTTAAGATCTGATATTTTTGTTCAACGGTTAAGGTGTTGAATATCAGTATAATGTTTTTTTTATGTGATTTTTTTGCCGGCTTAATCCCTTTTTGCTTCAAGTTGCCCGGAATTTAACTAATTAATGGTATTTTGTAAGCAAATATTATTGCGTTTCAAAATATCCTTGATTATGAAGTACCTCACCTGTTTTCTTATACTTCTTTATGTTTCTATAGATAATTCAGGCGCCCAGGACAAAGTGTTCGATCCTTCATATACCTTATGGTATGAGCAGCCTGCAGGGGAATGGGAGGAGGCTCTGCCTGTGGGTAACGGCAGGCTGGGTGCAATGGTTTTCGGAGCTTATGATGAAGAGCGCATCCAGATTAATGAAGACACTCACTGGACCGGTGGGCCTTATTCAACTACTGTTGAAGGGGGTTATGAGGTTTTACCACTGATCCAACAGCACCTCTTCAAAGGTGAGCCCTTAAAGGCCCATAAACTATTTGGCAGGCACCTTATGGGTTACCCCGTGGAACAGCAGAAATACCAGTCAACCGCCAACCTGCATATTTTCCTTGGTGACGCTGATGAAGTAAGTAATTACAGGAGGTGGCTCGACCTCAATACAGGGATTGTTCATGTTGAGTACCAATCGGGAGGGGTAGAATATAGGAGGGAGGTCTTTGTCTCTGCTCCTGACCAGGTTATTGCTGTCAGACTTTACTCTAACAGGAAGGGTGGTGTTAATTTCAGGGCTGAGCTGAGAGGAGTGCGAAACATGGCCCATTCAAATTATGGAACTGATTACTTCAGGATGGATGGCATTGGTGATGACGGGCTTACAGTTTACGGCAAGTCAGCCGACTACCTGGGTGTTGAAGGAAAGCTGAGGTACCGTGCACAGCTTAAAGCTGTCAATGAGGGTGGTGAAATGATGGTTGAAGGCACCCAGCTGATAGTTGAGAATGCCGATGCAGTAACAATATATATAGTTGCAGCTACCAATTTTGTAAATTACAGGGATGTAAGTGCAGACCAGGATAAGCGCGTGGAGGACTACCTGGAAAAGATAAGCGGTGAATCATATGACGATATCAGGTCAGCTGCAGTAAGTGATTACCGTTCATTATTTGACAGGGTTGAACTGGATCTTCCTTATACTGAAAATTCATATCTGCCAACAGATGAAAGGATGAAAGCTTTTGAAGATAATCCTGACCCGGCCCTTGCTGCACTGGCCTATAATTTTGGCCGCTATATTTTGATATCATCATCAAGACCGGGAACCCAGCCAGCAAACTTGCAGGGAATATGGAATGAAGATATGAACCCTTCATGGGATTCAAAATATACTACCAATATAAATACCGAAATGAATTACTGGGCGGTTGAGTCAGCCAATCTTTCGGAATGTGCCGAACCTCTTATTAAAATGGTGAAGGAACTGACCGATCAGGGAAGTGAAGTTGCCAGGGAACATTATGGAGCCGGAGGCTGGGTTTTTCATCAGAATACTGATATATGGAGAGTGGCTGCACCAATGGACGGTCCAACCTGGGGCACCTTCACAACGGGTGGTGCCTGGCTGACGACTCACTTATGGGAACATTATTTATATACAATGGATAAGGATTATCTCAGGGATATCTATCCTGTGATTAAAGGCTCTGTTGAGTTCTTTATGGACTTTCTCGTTGAACACCCCAATGGCAAATGGCTGGTGACCAATCCTTCGAACTCCCCTGAGAATCCACCCGACGGGCCGGGATACAGCTACTTTTTTGACGAGGTAACGGGGATGTACTACTTCACTACCATATGCTATGGTTCAACTATAGACATGCAGATTCTTCATGACCTCTTCGGCTATTATGTCAGGGCTTCTGAAATACTGGGTAAGGACATGTTTTTCGCAGAGGAAGTCAGAATGGCCAGGGAAAGGCTGGTTCCTCCGCTTATTGGTTCTGACGGCACACTCCAGGAATGGACCGAAGATTATGCCCAGCTCGAGGATAAACACAGGCATTTTTCTCATATGTACGGGCTGTATCCGGGTAAGGTGATCTCAGTA
>JBNJHQ010000046.1:0-14989 GCA_051748705.1 Bacteroidota bacterium
TCTTTTCTTTACCAATTATATGTTAAGAAATGCCTTTCCAGGCAATAATTGACATTAAGACAGGCACTTCCGGGATGTTTGTGTGTTGTAAAACATGTCAGGACGGATTTTTTATCTTCTTAATCCATCGCTGTGTCAGTCAATTTTTTAACCTGTAGATATTTCCGGGTATACTTTCCACCAGGCCTGAGAATTCAAGTTTCAGCAGTGCAGATGAAAGCTGATGTAAGGGTTTCTCCAGAGATCTGGCAATCTGCTCAGAAGATACTTCCTGATTTTCGTTTATTAATGCAAAGATTTGTTCTTCGAGCGGACTGAGGTTTTCAGGGAATAATTTTCTTTGCTTATTTACCTTGCTTACCTTCAGCCAGTTGAGGGTGTAAAATATATCGTCGGCTGATTCTACCAGGGCAGCCCTGTTTGATTTAATCAGCAGGTTGCATCCTTCAGAAGCCGGTAAGCCCGGGCTGCCAGGCACAGCCATTACCTCCCTGTTATATGACAATGCGATGTCAGCCGTAACCATGGCGCCTCCTTTCCTGCCCGATTCGATTATCAATGTGGCATCTGATATCCCGGCAATGATCCTGTTTCTTTTAATAAAATTATTTCTTTCGGGAGATTCAGATGAAGGGAAATCTGTAATAAGTGCCCCCTGGAAAATTATCTGCTTTGCCACGGGCAGGTGCACCCGTGGATAAATTGTCCTGAATCCATGACCGAGAACAGCTATTGTCATTAGCCCTTCTTTCAATGCTGCTTTATGAGCAGCAATATCTACCCCGTATGCCAGGCCGCTGCTTATTACCAGTTCCGGATATTCCACGGCCAGATCATGGATGATCGACTGGCAGATGTCTTTGCCTTTGCGTGTTATATTCCTGGTCCCCACAATACTGATGATCCTGTCGCTGTTCAGGTCCACATTTCCTTTCATATAGATCAGCAGTGGTGAATCCGGGCATTCCTTCAGTCTCAGCGGGTAGTCTTGATCATCGAAACGCCTGATATCAATATTATATTTACTGACATAGTCAAGTTCCTCAGCGGCCTTTTCCCTGAATTTTTTAGAGCTGATATGAGACGCTATTGTCTTTCCTATACCAGGTATTTGTAACAGTTTGTGGTATGGTTCAGAAAGGACTGCCGAGGCGGAACCAAGGTGGGAGATAAGCTTTTTGGCGTTAATATCACCTACACCGGGCACCATGCCAAGAGCAATGGTGCAAAGCAATTCACTGTTGTTTTTCATCTAAGCACGAGACATTTTCCCAAAGATAAAAAACAGGGCTGAATATATGCATACAGTGATGCATGAAAATAACAAAAAAAAAGGCTGCTCAATAATGAACAGCCCTTAAAAAAAACTATGGGAGTTTTAAAAGATTCCGTAATCAAGCATGGCGTTTGCTACTTTGAGGAAGCCGGCAATATTTGCTCCTCTAACATAATCAATATAGCCATCTTCCGTGGTGCCGTTCCTTACACAGGCTTCGTGTATATTGATCATTATCTCATGCAGCCTGTCGTCGACCTCGTTGCGCCTCCAGTGAAGCTTCATTGAGTTTTGTGACATTTCAAGTCCTGATGTGGCAACCCCACCTGCATTTGCAGCCTTGCCCGGTGCAAAAAGGAGTTTGTTTTTCTGTATTATTTCAATGGCTTCAGGTGTGCAGGGCATATTTGCCCCTTCGCATATGCATATACAACCGTTGTTTACAAGATTCTGTGCATCCTGATCATTCAGCTCATTCTGTGTTGCACATGGAAGGGCAATGTCGACCTTTACTTCCCAGGGATGTTTATTTTCATGGAACTGTGCCGATTCAAACTCATATGAATATGGCTTTACAATATCTTCGTTCGAGGCCCGAAGTTCGAGCATATAATCAACCTTTTCACCGGATATTCCATCCGGGTCGTAAACATAACCATCAGGTCCCGAAAGCGTTACGACTTTTCCGCCCAGCTCGTTCACTTTCTGGACTGCTCCCCAGGCTACATTGCCAAAACCTGAAACAGCCACTGTTTTGCCTTCAAAGGTTTCACCAATGGTTGCTAGCATTTCCTTTGCAAAGTAAACACAGCCAAAGCCTGTTGCTTCAGGGCGTATAAGTGACCCGCCCCAGTTGATACCTTTACCTGTCAGTACACCTGTGTGTTCTCTTTTCAGTTTTTTATACATTCCGTAAAGGTATCCTATCTCACGGCCTCCCACCCCAATATCGCCGGCAGGGACATCCATTTCGGGGCCGATATAGTTCCATAATTCAAGCATATATGAATGACAGAACTTCATAATTTCTGCATCAGATTTTCCTTTTGGGTTAAAATCAGATCCTCCTTTACCTCCGCCCATCGGAAGGGAAGTGAGTGAGTTCTTGAATATCTGATCAAAACCAAGGAATTTCAGGATACTCAGGTTAACACTGGGGTGAAAACGTAAGCCTCCCTTGTAGGGTCCAATGGCATTGTTGTACTGCACACGGTAGCCAAGGTTTACCTGTACGTTTCCTTCATCGTCCATCCAGGGTACTTTAAATGTAATAACCCTGTCCGGTTCAATCAGCCTTTCTATAATATTTGCAGATTCAAAATGCGGATTCTCATTATAGACTTCTTCTATTGATTCGAGAACTTCCCTGACAGCCTGGAGATACTCAACCTCGCCGGGATGCTTCTTTTCGAGGTTGTTAAGAACAATGTCTACATTCATTATGATTTTATTTTGAAGTATTTATAATAGGTTTGATTATAAGTGCAAATTTGGTTTTATAAAAAAATTAAAAAAATGATTAAACTCATGTGTCCATACCGGCTATTCCTTTTTTACGTAAGTGTTAAGCGCCTTTTTAATCTTCTCAAGTTCCTTTTTTGACAGGGAGGAGATATAGACAGGTGAATAGCGGGCTTTTTTATTTCCCATCAGCCGGTAAAGGTATAATGCTTTTATTAAGCCGGCAAAGCTTTTGCTTATATCATAGCCTGCAAACTCATTTTTAGGAATTTCAACTGAACTTTTTTTACCGCTCATGAATCCCACAGCATAGTATCTGAAAATAATATGCCTGCCATCGTCAGAAAAATAAATGTACCTGTAGCGAAGAATAAGAGGCAAAAAAGCCAGCAGCAGATATAACAGGATTAGCGCAAGCGTGGCATGAATCTCCTGGATGCCGAGAATCGGGAAGCGAAGCTGTTTTCCGTAATACACCAGGTAAACATAGACTATCATTAGAAGGGATGCTACAAACAGCCTGAGTCTTAAGCGTATGATGGTCTTGCCATTGTCAAATGTCATCGGGGAATGTTTTTTACAAACCTAATATATTCCATAAATATACCAATTAATTTATTCAGTAAAATTCTGCCTTTTGTTTTCAAAAAACTCCACGATGATTTTCCTGCACTCCTCTTCCATTATCCCTTTTACAACCCTCGTTTTTTTATGCAAAACACTGCTGCTGTAAAGTGTATAGCCCCTTTTTTCATCTGCTGTTCCGTAAACGAGTGTGCCTATACGGCTCCAGAATAATGCGCCGGCGCACATCATGCAAGGCTCAAGAGTAACATAAAGACTGCATTTGTCCAGATATTTGCCCCCCAGGAAGGAGCTGGCAGCTGTTATTGCCTGCATTTCAGCATGGGCGGTCGGATCATTAAGTGTTTCGGTAAGATTATGAGACCTCGCTATTATCCGCTTATTGCATACCACCACCGCACCTACCGGTACTTCTCCTTCTGACTTACCCCTTTCGGCCTCATCTAATGCTGCTTTCATGAAAATATCATCACTGGCTTCAAGTGTCATCATAAGCAAAAAATTATGGGTGCCTGTAAAAATACAAAATATGTAAATATATACCAGTTGCCTTAATTCGTTTCAGCGTTATGATGTTTTGCTTATTTTTGTTTCAAATTTATTAGGCTTGTTATGTACAGAACACACAATTGCGGAGAATTGAACTTATCCAACAAGGGTGAGAAAGTAAGTTTATGCGGCTGGATACATAAATCGAGAGACCTGGGTGGTATGACCTTTATTGATTTGCGCGACAGGTATGGTAAAACACAGCTTGTTTTCAATATGGAAACAGAGCCGGATCTGTGTGCCGAAGCAAGGAAGCTGGGCAGGGAATATGTTATCCAGGCAGAAGGCAGGGTTGAGGAGAGAAGTAATAAGAACCCGAAAATACCAACAGGTGATATCGAGATCATAGTTGATAAACTGGTCGTTTTAAATGCAAGTAAGATTCCTCCTTTCACCATAGAGGAGGATACGGACGGGGGTGATGAATTAAGGATGAAATACCGCTACCTGGATCTGAGACGCGAACCACTTAAGCAGAATATTATACACAGGCACAGGGTGGCACAGGAAGTAAGAAAATACCTTGATGAGCAGGGCTTTATAGAAATAGAAACTCCGGTGCTTATTAAGTCTACACCGGAAGGAGCGCGCGATTTTGTTGTTCCTTCAAGGGTACACCCCGGCTCATTTTATGCCCTGCCACAGTCACCCCAGACATTCAAGCAATTGCTTATGGTATCGGGTTTTGATAAGTATTTCCAGATTGTCAGATGTTTTCGTGATGAAGATCTTCGGGCAGACCGGCAGCCTGAATTTACACAGATTGACTGTGAGATGTCTTTTGTTGAACAGGAAGATGTGCTTAAGACCTTTGAAGGGCTGGCTGTATCTCTTTTCAAGTCAGTTAAGGATTATGAGATCAGGGACAGTTTTCCCCGCTTATCCTATGAACGTGCAATTTCAGAATATGGCACAGATAAACCCGACCTGAGATTTGGAATGAAAATAAAAGAACTTGGCGCTCATGTAAAAGGAAGGGGATTCAATGTTTTTGATAACTCGGAATATGTTGGAGGCATAGTGGCCCCGGGCTGTTCCGAATACTCGAGGAAGGACCTGGACGGCCTGACGGATTTTGTCAGGAGACCACAGATAGGGGCCAGGGGACTTGTATATGTTAAATATAACAGGGATGGCTCATTCAAGTCATCAGTCGATAAATTCTTTGAGGGCGATGAGCTTCGGCAATGGGCTGAAGAGATGGCTGCAGAGCCGGGTGACCTCCTCCTCCTGCTGGCAGGTGAAAGAATGAGTACCCTGGCTGCACTTTCAGAACTGAGGCTGGAGATGGGTAAACGCCTGGGGTTAAGGACTGAAGGCGTATTCAAACCCCTGTGGGTAGTTGATTTTCCCTTACTGGAATGGGATGAGGAAACAGGGAGGTATTATGCCATGCACCACCCTTTTACATCACCGAAGAAAGAAGACCTTCATTTGCTGGAATCAGAGCCCGGCAAGGTGAGGGCCAATGCCTATGACCTGGTTATAAACGGGGTTGAGATAGGAGGGGGTTCAATAAGGATACATGATGCAGAAATACAGAAAAAAATGTTCGGTGTCCTGGGTTTCACTGAGGAAGAGGCCATGTCGCAGTTTGGTTTCCTGATGGATGCTTTCAGCTACGGGGCACCACCCCATGGAGGTATAGCTTTCGGTTTCGATCGCTGGGTATCACTGTTCGCCGGATCGGAAACGATAAGAGACTTTATTGCTTTCCCTAAAAACAATGCCGGAAGGGATATAATGATAGACTCTCCTTCAGGTCTTTCAAAAAAACAGCTGGATGAATTATACCTGGAGATTAAAAAATCACCCGGAAGCAGCTAATAGTTTTTACTTTAATCCTTACAGGACATTCGTTTCGCCTATTACTTGCATGTATTAATATTATTGTGTCTGCGAAATCAAATATTATTATTAAATTTGATTTGACTGAAATAATCTAAAATAATAC
Source organism: Bacteroidota bacterium (assembly GCA_051748705.1). GTDB lineage: Bacteria > Bacteroidota > Bacteroidia > Bacteroidales > VadinHA17 > UBA9300. Next base: position 5,826 of record JBNJHQ010000046.1, read on the forward strand.
TTATAACCATGACCGACTCCTTTTTAAGAACAAACAGAGTAAAACTGGCAATCATTCCAGTTGCAATCTTATTAATGTGCTTAATGGCTCCGGCTGTTTTTGCTCAGACTGACATACAGGTCTCGAAAGAATATATGATAAAACTGAAAGATGGAGGTTCTATAAGCGGAAAGATAGTATCACAAAATAGTGAGCAGATAGTTGTTGAGACTTCATCCATGGGCCGGATAACGATACAGAGATCTAACATAGACCAGATGACCTTACTTACGGAGAGTGATGCCGGGAGGGGCTGGTACCCAAACCCCAACCCGTCCAAATATCTTATAGGAAGCTCGGCAATCGCACCTGAAAAAGGAAGTGGCTATTACCAGAATACCTGGCTCTTTTTCAACTCTTTCAGTTATGCATTTACTGATTATTTAAGCCTGTCCGGCGGTTTTGAAATATTCTCCATTTTTGCGGGATCAGAAGGCCCTTATGCTTTTTACCTTAATCCCAAGGCCTCATTTGAAATTACCGAAAACTTTTATGCAGGGGCTAATATACTCTATGCAAACACTATTCGTACAATTGATGAGTTCGGTGGACTGGGCACACTGAATGGTTTTGCAACATATGGAAATGATAATAATAACATCACAGCCGGTTTCGGATGGGGTTTTGCAGAAGGTGAGATTACCAAAAAACCAGTTATTACCATAGCAGGAATGGCAAGGGTCTCCAGGCGTATAGGTTTTGTAAGTGAAAACTGGCTTATTCCTGAAGTGGGTGAAGGGGGATCATATTATGGTGTATTCTCTTACGGTGTAAGATTCCTTGGAGAAAATATATCTGTAGATCTTGCATTCGTAAATAATCCTGATATTGCACAAGCCCTGATCATTGGAGTGCCCTTCCTTGATTTCGTATTCAATTTTTAGGATCGAAGCAGGCCTGAATAATTCTTCATCGGGGCTTTAATACTATAACTGTCATCCTGAACACCTCGCTTACTACAGTTTTAATGAAGATGGTAAGTGAAGGATGAAAAGAAGCATTTTATACCAGGCTTTCACCTTTTAATGTGGCAGAGCTGCAATCAGTAATTTTAACATTTACATAGTCGCCCGGTCTGTAATCTTTTCCCGGGAAGACCACCACCTTATTCTGTGATGTCCTGCCTGACAGGTCGCTGTCCGATTTTTTTGAATAGCCTTCCACCAGTACTTCAAGCACCCTGCCAATATCTTTTTTCTTACTTTCAAGTGACAGGGTATTCTGCAATTCAATTATTTCGCTGAGGCGCCTGTTTTTGACTTCTTCCGGGATATCATCAGGGAGCTTCCTGGCAGCCGGAGTGCCGGGTCTCTCATTATATTTGAACATATAGGCAAAATCATAAGCTGCCCATTTCATAAGACTGAGGCTGTCAGCATGATCTTCTTCAGTCTCAGTACAGAAGCCTGCAATCATATCGGTTGATATTGAACACCCGGGCAATATTTCACGGATGGCCCTTACCCTGTCCATGTACCATTCCCTGTCATACTTACGGTTCATCAGCTTAAGTATACGGCTGCTTCCACTCTGGGCAGGCAGGTGAATATGTCTGCAGATATTTTCGTGACGCGCCATTACCCTGAGTACATCATCAGACATATCTTTTGGATGCGAGGTGGAAAAGCGGATCCTCAGATGGGGGCTTAGACCGGCTGTTAATTCGAGCAGATCGGCAAAGCTGGTTTTCCCGTCCTCTTTTTCCCACCAGTATGAATTAACGTTCTGCCCCAGCAGGGTAATTTCCCTGTAACCTTTATTGAAAATGTCCCTTACTTCTCCCACTACTGTATCCGGGTCGCGACTTCTTTCCGCTCCCCTTACATATGGAACAACACAGTAGGAACATATATTATTGCATCCCCTCATTATTGAAACAAAGGAAGAAACACCGTTCTTATCGAGCCTGACAGGGGCTATGTCGGCATAAGTTTCTTCCCTGGAAAGAAGCACGTTGACTGCTTCGTGCCCCCTACCGGCTTCACCAATCAGGCGAGGAAGATCCCTGTAGGCATCCGGACCCACAACAAGGTCAACCATCTTATCGCTTTCAAGCAGACGTTCTTTAAGCCTTTCAGCCATGCACCCTATCACTCCCACCAGCATGCCCGGCCTGTTCTTCTTATGATGCCTGAACAGGTCAAGGCGCCCCCAGACACGCTGCTCAGCATTGTCTCTTACCGAACATGTATTGACAAGAATCAGGTCAGCCTGGTCAATACGGTCGGTGAGGGTAAATCCTTCATCCTTAAGAATGGAAACCACGACTTCGCTGTCAGCAACGTTCATCTGGCATCCGTATGTTTCTATGTATAATCTGCGTGGCATATAATAGTAAGCAGTTGTCAACTGTTTTTGTTCAGCATGCAAAAATAAGGAAGACAAAAGACAAATCAGCACAGGCAGAAGTAAAATATATCACTTATGCTTAAAACATCTGCGCATGATGGTGAAAGGGGCGGAGTTGCTGCAAACAAATCCGCATGATGGTGAAAGGGGCGGTGTTGCTGCAAACAAATCCGCATGATGGTGAAAGGGGCGGTGTTGCTGCAAACAAATCCGCATGATGGGCAGAGGGGCGGGCCTGTTAATTCTTTGACATTGAATAGGGATAGGAATCAGGTGATGTTCCCCTTTCCTTATCCGCTTGCTCAGACATCACGAATACGAGCCTGCCACCTTCCTGCAGCCTGTCATGTGTGAGATAATTTTTATCAACGATCTCCCCGTTAAACCTGATATCATCAATATATACCGCATCAGGACCATTACCCTCCGCAATTATTTCAAGTATTTTGCCCCCTGGCATTTCAATGCTCATCTTATCAAACAAAGGTGATCCTATGACGTACTGATCAGTGCCGGGGCATACAGGATAAAAACCCATGGCACTGAAGACATACCATGCCGATGTCTGGCCGTTATCTTCGTCGCCGCAGTATCCATCGGGTGTATAATTATACAGTTTATCCATTACCTGCCGTGCACGGAATTGTGTTTTCCAGGGCTCCCCGGCATAGTTGTAGAGGTAGATCATGTGCTGTATGGGCTGGTTTCCGTGTGCATAGTTCCCCATCCCTGCTATCTGCATTTCACGGATCTCATGAATAATTATCCCATAGTAAGAATAATCGAAAACCGGTGGTACCTCGAAGACAGAATCCAGTTTTGCTACAAATTTGTCTTTTCCTCCCATCAGGCTTACCAGGCTGTCGATATCATGGAAAACACTCCATGTATAGTGCCAGCTGTTACCTTCGGTAAAGGCATCACCCCATTTATAGGGACTGAAAGGCGACTGGAAACTACCGTCCATATTCCGGCCTCTCATAAGGCCTCTCCCCGGGTCAAAGACATTAACGAAATTCCTGGCTCTTTTTTTATAAAGGCTCAGCTCTTCTTCCGGCTTTCCCAGTGCCTGGCCCAGTCTCCATATACAAAAGTCGGCATAGGCATATTCAAGAGTACGTGCCGTATTTTCCCTTATGCCGGCATCATAGGGTATATATCCCATCTCATTATAGTATTCTGCACCATACCTCCCTACTGAATGAACGGGACCATGGCTCCTGGTGTTTTTGATCATTGCCTGGTAAAGAGTTTCTACATCATAGCCCCTGATACCCTTAATGTAGCTGTCTGTTATAAGGGAGGCCGAGTTGGAACCGATCATGCAATCCCTGTGACCGGGGCTGGCCCATTCGGGCAACCACCCGCTTTCTTTATATGTGTTGACCAGCCCTTTCATTATCTGGCTGTTGAGCTCAGGATACATCAGGGTAAAAAATGGAAATACAGCCCTGAAGGTGTCCCAGAAACCATTGTCGGTAAACATATAACCGGGCAGTACTTCCCCGTTATACGGGCTGTAATGGACTGTATCTCCCGCAGTGTTAATCTCATAAAACTTACGGGGGAAAAGGAGCAGCCTGTAGAGACATGAATAGAAAGTCCGGACCTGGTCAATATTGGCACTCTGTATCTTTATCCTTCCCAGTTCCCTGTTCCATACCTTCTCAGCTTCTTCCCTCACCGTATCGAAAGATTTTGTACCCAGTTCATCCCTGAGGTTTTTCTCAGCCTGCTCGGGGCTGATAAAAGAGGATGCTACGCGTGCATGTACTATTTCATCCTTAGCCGTTCTGAATCCAACCATGGCACCGGCATGAAACCCTTCAGCTTCCAGTGAGTCTTCCCGGAGTTCATTATTTAACCAGGTATGTGCATAATCAAAGTCCCTGTCAAATTCGATCACAAAATAATTATGGAAGTTATCGGGAACACCACCGCTGTTATTTCTGCAGTAGCCTATTATTTTGCGTTCACCAGGCAGTATTTTTACCATTGAACCCCTGTAAAAACCGTCGATAAGAACCCATGATGAATCATTTTCAGGGAAGGTGAACCTGAAAATGGCAGCCCTTTCGGTGGGACTTACTTCGGCTGTAAGGTCATAATCGGCAAGGTACACACTGTAGTAGTGAGGTTTTACTTCTTCAGCCTTATGTGAGAACCAGGAGGCACGTTCTTCCTCATCAAACTTTAATTGCCCTGTAATCGGCATAAGTGAGAAAGCGGCATAGTCATTAATCCAGGGGCTTGGCTGGTGGGTTTGCTTAATGCCCCTGATCTTATATGCGTCATATTCATATGTCCATCCACTTCCCATTTCCCCTGTCTGGGGGGTCCAGAAATTCATTCCCCAGGGGAGTGCTATGGCAGGGTAGGTATTCCCGTTTGACAGTATAAATTCCGAATCAGTACCCATTAATGGGTTTACCAAAGCAAGGGGTTCAAATGTTCCGCTTGAGGGCTCAATTTCAGTACAGGAAATGCTTATTGCTACCAGTATTGAGAATGTGATTGCTGCTGAGATTGTTTGTTTCATAATCTTGTTTCTCATTTTAGAAATTAAAGAATGGTCCTTTGCCTTCAGTCGCCAGCCGTTTTTTTCACAAGCTTGAAAGAATTAACTATAATTATTGCCAGCATTCCACCTGCGATTGTAAATAATACCGTAACACCGTTAACCAGGAGTCCGTATGTAATACCAGTTTCTTCACTAAGATTGAACAGGAGGAATAATTGAAGTACAAAAAAATGAGAGGTTCCTATTCCTCCAGGGCTTGGGATGGCCCACCCGATGGTTCCCACAAAAAGCACCACGAAAGCAAAATACAGGCTCAGGTTTTCCGTGGATGGCAGGGCCCGCAGGCAGCAGTAGTTAACCAGAACCATAAAAAACCATATCATAATAGTCTGGAAGGCAAACATCCGTGATGATTTAATCCTGAAAGTATTCTTTACGGTATGCCAGAACTCTTTCAGAAAGGACCTTATTTTATCCATCAGTTTATAATGCCTGAATATGAAGGTAAGTGCAATGATAAGCAGTAGCAGGCCAATGACAATCAGGGCAAGGTTAAACAGCTTTGATGTAAATGACTTCCTGATGCTGTATCCTGCTGTGATTATAAGGTCACGAAGTCTTCCGAATTCGAGGACAAGTATAAATATTACTGCCAGTATAAGCGCTAAAAGATCATATATCCGTTCAGAGATAACAGTGCCGAAACTTTTGGATACCGGGATGCCGGTTGATTTTTGCAGTGAAGTACACCTGATTATCTCGCCCAGTTTGGGTGTGAAGCTGTTGACGAAAAATCCCAGGAGGAGGGAATAGGAAACATTTTTTATATCAGGGTGATTTCCATTATTCTTAATAAGCAATCTCCATCTGTATGCCCTGAAGAAGAACATAACTATAAGAAACACAATGCTTAAAAATATCCAGCCTGTTTTAGCTGCTGATAAAAGCTCAAATATTTGATCAAGAGGTTTGTTTCTGAGGGTCAGAAAAAGAAAGAATCCTCCAATGATTATACCTGTTGCAGCATTTATTACATGTTTCCTCATACCGGGTGTAATTTACCGGAAATGTCATCAGCCGATAAAGATAATAATTAATGATAAATTATTGTTTCAACCTGAGGTATACGGGCCGGTGATCGGATATTATTTCATCGTAAGCAGGAAAACACCTGTCAGGCCGGTTTACTATTGTAGTGTCAATATACCGGAATAACTCATTGCTTACGCATATATGGTCAATATGGCTTGGCCAGGAGGGGTATGACCACCATGAAACTGTTCCGAGGGCTATGTCCATATCCGTAAACCTGAAATTATCAGGGTCGTTAACCAGTGTCCAGAATACGTTGCTTTCGTAAGTGGTGCCGCTTATCTCATCATTAAGATCGCCCAGTATAATAACCGGCTCATCGGGGTAATTGGTGCTTATATATTTGTGCAATGAATCAGCGGCATTTCTCCTGCGCTCCTCGTTATCGGTACCTTCACAACATTTCAGGTGGTTGTTTATCAATATTGTCTCAATGCCTGTTGGTATGTGTGTAAGCTTTATTTCGAAGGGCGGTCGCGGAAAGGCCTGGAAATCATTCCTGAATAATACCTTAGCCGAATTCTCAATGATGCTAATTTCCGATACTTTATAAAGGTATGCCAGGTTCCATATTGAATTATCGATAGGGTAATATTCCCCTTCCCATCCTATAAGCCTTTCGACAAGTTTATCAAATTCGGCTTCCGAACTTATCTCCTGCAGGGCAATAACATCTGCATTCATTTGTTTTATCAGATCAGCCACTGCTTCTGCTGTTTCCTCATTGAATTTCGGATATTCCTTTATGTTGAAAGTAACAATATCAAAAGTGCTGTTTGTACCGCTAATGACACAGTCTGAAAAATCCAAACCTTCATTATTGGCAGAGGGTGGTTTTTGACATGACACCACCATCATGCTTAATGCCAGTACCAGCAATACTATCCTGTTATATTTACCCTTCATAAATGAATTATTTTTTAGGAGTGTAAAGATAAAATATTTGAATTAAACGAGCGCATTAGCTGCGCTGAACCCGTAAAATCAGTTCCCCGGAGTTGCACTCCGGGATTAGCGGGCACATTTAAAATAAGTAATCAATCGACAATTGTCTCCGCTGAACTCGCAGCCTCGATTGTCTTCGCTGAACTCGCAGGTTAGCTTTTCCCCGCCGGGCCCGCAGTCCCGGTTGGCTTCGCAGGGCTAAAAGTTCCCCGGAGCACAGTTCCGGGGAGGGTCAATAATGACTGGCCTAATGTTTAATCAAAATCAGATCTTAAGAGCTTGCAGATGTTTGTTCCCCGGCACTGATCAGGGCAATTAAAATATTTCCTTTATCAGGCATAATTTTATCTTCTGATGTGAAAGGGACCAATTTCCTGTTACCGGTAATAAGAAAAAGCGGAATTGTGGATTCTCCGTGTTTCTTCCTGAAATCCTCAAAGCTGAATTTATCAGTAATATTTGTTGATTTTATGGCTGCTCCTTCCCTGGTTCTTTTTGTTATATGCTCGTAAGTAATATTTTTACCGAAAAGGAACCTGCCCCTTAAGTGCTGTGGTGAAAATTCTCTTTCATCTTCTTTAGTGGCAGGTGGAAGCTGGTAGAGATTTTCCTTTTCGAATATTTCCGAGAAATGAAGCACCCCCATTGAATTAACTTCATCATTGGATGTTAAAGCAAGCAGCTTCCCCACTCCCTCAAGGTTAATTTTATCGATTACCCTATCTGAAATTATACTTTCGTTATAAGCATTCAGTCCACTCATATTAGCTTTGTTGGTGTTATACCTGTTAGTATCCAGTATAACAACGCTGAAATCATGTTCCTGGAGAATTGTGGCAATCTGCAAAGCCCATTCCTGGGCCCCGGCTATAATAACACCCTGCGGGTCTGCTTGTGATATCTTCAGTATTTTAGCCGCCATAGGAGATGTAATGCCATATATAAGCACCGTTCCGATTATTACTGTAAAAGTAAGGGGTACCAGGTACTCAACCTGGGCAATCTCAATTTCAGCCAGCTTTAAGGCAAAAACCGAAGATACAGCTGCTGCTACAATACCCCTTGGGGCCATCCATGAAATGAACAATTTGTCTTTGAGGCTCAGGTCGGATTTAATGGTTGAGACAAAAACAGACAGCGGGCGCCCTATCAATATTAAAACAACAAGGAAAATCGCTCCCTTATAATTCATTAGCTGAATATCACTCACTGAAAGCCTGGCAGAGAGTAGTATAAATAATACAGGAATCATTAAGACTGTGAGGTTTGCCTTAAAATCCTTTATGTTTTTAATAGCTACATAATTTTGATTTGCCAGTACAATACCCATTATTGTTGTAGCAAGTAAGCCTGACTCCTCCTGGAAATAATTTGAGATCAGAAAGGCTGTTACTACAAAGGCCAGGGCAGCAACCTCCTGGAGATAATCAGGGATCCAGTATTTTTTTATTAACAATGTCAGCAACAAGGCTAATCCGCCACCTATAAGGGTGGTCATTAATATTGTTTTAAGCATATTGAGCAAAATCAGGGGAGCTGCATTATCAACGTTACCTATCAGTATAAGCTCAAAAACCAGGATTGCAAGTAAAGCGCCAATGGGGTCTATCAATATTCCTTCCCATTTCAAAATGTTGCCAACATTATGCCGGGGCCTGATATTGCGAAGCAATGGAACAATGACCGTTGGTCCGGTGACTGTCAAAACAGCACCCAGCAATATTGCTATCTCAATGTTCAGTCCAAAAAGCCAGTGGGCAGCCATTGTTGCAGTGAGCCAGGTGATAATTACTCCTGCCGAAATTAATAAGGTGACAACCCTTCCAATCTTTTTGAATTCACTTAATTTCAGGGTTAAGCCTCCCTGGAACAGGATTATCGCGACAGAAAAGGAAATAAAAGGAATGAGTACTTCCCCAAACATTTCATCGGGATTAATAAAACCAAGTAACGGTCCGGCTATAATCCCAAAAATAAGAAGTAATAAGATTGACGGTATCTTAATCTTCCAGGAAAGCCACTGTGCAGTAAAACCAAGTAATACGATTAAACCAAGACTTATTAAGATATTTTCCGACATATTCCTTTATTATATTGTAAATATCTTTCTCTCCGGAAATTTTTACCGAATTTAGCATTTAAATCCTTTTAAGCGAATATAACTATTTCAAACAGGACCCTTAAAAGATGATCATAATAAATTCAGCTTAGAGCTAAA
>JBNJHQ010000047.1:0-14709 GCA_051748705.1 Bacteroidota bacterium
CCCTGGCCGATCTTAGCCTGCTGAACAGGGCAATTTACGGAGGACTGAATAAATGAAAAAAATACTGATAGCAGGGGCGGGTAATATGGGTTCATGGCTTGCGGAAACACTCTGCCTTGATTATGATGTGGGCGTATATGATACTGACCCGAACAAACTGAAATACCTTTTCAATACATACAGGTTCAGGAACCTGCCAGAGATAGCTGATTTCAGGCCTGAATTACTTATTAATGCAACGGGACTGAAACAGACCGTTCCGGCTTTTGAACAGGTTTTGCCGCATTTGCCGGGTGATTGTATTATAGCAGATATAGCATCTGTAAAAAACGGGCTGGCGGCTTTTTATGAAAACTGTGGTAAGCGCTTTGTTTCAACACACCCGATGTTCGGGCCAACCTTTGGGAACATAAGGGCACTGGAAAAGGAGAGCGCCATAATCATCTCAGAATCAGATCCGGAGGGCAAGGCCTTCTTCCGCTCTTTCTACGGCAAACTGGGCCTGAACTTATACGAATATGATTTCACAGAGCATGACAAAACAATAGCATATTCACTGTCAGTGCCTTTTAGCTCGACAATAGTATTTTCTGCCTGCATGAAAAAGCTGGAAGTGCCGGGGACAACATTCAGGAACCATCTCAGGATAGCTCATGGCTTACTCTCGGAAGATGATTACCTTCTTAGCGGAATCCTTCTGAACAGGTATTCTCTCGGCAAACTGAATGAAATAAGTGACCGCCTGGATGAACTTATTAAGATGCTGGAAAATAATGATGAAAAAGAATTGCATGCTCTCTTTGAAAGGCTGCGTCAGAATATTGGTATGCCCACCGCCTAATCCTTCCTTTTCCTTATCCGCAATACTTCAGAGGTCGATTCGCTGACTTTAAAACGGTTATCTATCCTCCTGCCTATGAGCCATATTATCTGCTCATCCATTGCAAGGACCAGGGTCTTATCTTTGTCAGGCAAGGGGATCTTCATATCAATAAGGAAGTCACTGACCTTTTTCCTTCCCTTCATGCCCAGAGGCTGGAACCAGTCACCTTCTTTCCATTTGCGGATGGTCAGAGGATAATCAATAAGACCGGCATCCAGGCAGGCAATGGAGGGGTCGCCGCTAATCTGCAGGTCCTCCACGTCTCTTATTTCTGCCGTTTCAAAAAGAGGGATTTCTCTCAGCCCGGCCAATGAATTTATTGTCAGTGGAATAAATTCTGCCGTGGCAGAAGGGCTGATGATTATTCTTCCCCTGTCCCTGGTCAGGATATGGTCGGCGCTGATCAACTGCTTTCCAGTGTCTGCGTCAAGAAGCCGGATAATGTCGCTGACCTGGTGCTTGCCGAAATTATAGTACTTGAAGAGTTCATAAACCCAGGTATCAAGAGGATGCAGTTTTTTAAGCTCGCTGATCCTTATGCTGGATGATTTATCACCGTACTCAATTATCTCCTTCCTCTTTTCTTCTATTGTCTGTTCATAGATAAGGTAGGCAGATTTAAGAAATTCAGAGGTCTCAGATATGGAAAACAGGACGGAAGGGTTGATCTGTTCAAGTACAGGAATAACATTATGCCTTATCTTATTCCTGGTATACCTGGTTTGAATATTGCTTGAATCTTCCCGGTAGCGGATATTATGATCTTCTGCATACTGCCTTATCATTTGCCTTGTGGCAAACAGCAGGGGCCTTATAATATGACCTGAAGCCGGGCTTATACCGGTAAGCCCGTTTATTCCCGTACCCCTGGTCAGGTTTATGAGTATGGTTTCAACGCTGTCATTAAGATTATGGCCTGTGGCAATAAGATCATAGTTTTCTTCTTTCCTTAACTTACCGAGCCACTCAAATCTCAGGTCGCGTGCAGCCATTTGTATGGATATGCCCTTTTCACCTGCATACGCGGCTGTTTCGAACTTTTTTGTGTACAGCCTTAGTTCTGCTTTCCTGCACAGGTCAGCCACAAAAGCCTGATCACCATCCGATTCTTTTCCCCGGAGCTGAAAATTGCAATGTGCCACGGCAATATTATATTCCAGCCTGGTGAATATATCCAGCATTACAACAGAATCGATACCCCCGCTTACAGCCAGGAGTATATTGTCGCTGCTGTTAAAAATATTTTTTGACTGCCGGAATTGTTCAAACTGTTCTAACATTACAGGAGGCTTAACAATGCAAAAATAGTAAAAAGCCGGATTATTTAAATTTACTTATCCCCGGTGGACCGGGGTCAAAGCCCGGCGGGTTAAGCAGGCGTTCACCTTCTACGTGAATATTACGCATAATGGAATTCGGGGGAGCACCCGGATAAATGCCAAATCGTATCTGGAAGGTGTTGAAGATGAGGCTCTCATTTCTTATCCTCAGTCCTACTCCAAAGCCTGAAACCAATCTGTCGGATTCGAAGATTCTGTCTTTTGAAAACAGCACCACATCGGCAAAGCTGAAAAAAGCGAATCTGAATCCATAAATGAAGGCCTTGCTGAAAGCAACGGTCTCGAGATTGAGGTAGAGTCGCTGATCCGGGAAAAGTGAATCATTTTTGAAACCCCTTATTCCGTGGTCATCACCAATTACGAGAGATTCGTCATTGAACCTTTTAAAGCCGCGTGTATAGTCGAGAGTTGCAAAAAGCCTGAGCTTATATGACTTCAGGTTATGAAGGTCGGATATGTACCTGAAATTGAAATTGAGAAGGCCCTGTTCAGTCGTGTTCTCTTTGATGAAAGTTGATAACAGTCCCTTCCAGTAAAAATAACCGGCATTGGGAACAAAATTGCCAAAGGCAGCATTTACCTGCAGGTAATCGCGCCGGTCGAATTCATTAAATTCCTTGCCGTAGCTTAACTCAAGAATGCCGCCATAGGGTATATCTTCACTTCTGCCGTAATTATAGATCAGGTTCGACTTGTAGAATCGTTGCGATACAAGGGTGAAGGATGCGAGGTATAATTTGTATTTCTGGTATTGATAGTACGAGTTACTGCTTATTTCAGGTCTGCTCCAGACGTTATTGTTGACATAACGGCCCGAAAAGACCACCCTTGTATAATTATCTTCGAGCAGAAAAGATCTTCCCAACCATATATCAAAGTTATTGAATTCAACCGGCTCAGGTATTGCAAGGGTATCAAGATCTTCCATTATATACACTTCATTTACCGATAATCCGCCCGCAAATTTTGTATAGGGAGTGAAGAACTTTCTTGACACATTAATCCCTGCAAGCCTTCTTTTAAAAGCATTTCTGTATTCCAGTTTCACATCCACCATTGTCTGGCTTATGTTTTTCAATGTATAGGCAGCACCAAAACCGGTGGAGTTGTATTCACTGTAGTTATAGGGTATCTCAATTTTAAACTCGTGTCCAAGCCCCAGCAGGTTTTTATCCATAACCGACACCTTACCCACATCAATGCTTCGTATATCTGCCATCAGGCCAAGTGAATAGACATCTTTAGTAATAACCATCAGGTCAACTTCATCATCGCTGACAGGTATAATAAATATCCGCGCATCATAGATAAAGGGCAGTTGCCTGAGTATACGTTCACTTTCTGAAATACTGTAAGGGAATAAGCTGTCTTTTTCTTCCACAAGGAGATAATTTCTGATGATATACTCCCTGGTTTTGATATGAGTCCTGTTCAGGAAATTTTCAGATTCATTTTCCAGCGAGGATTCAGGGTTACTCAGGGAAGACCCGAAGGCATTAAGTCTTTTTATATATATGTTCCTGATGGTCTTACCCCTGTGATCGATATAATGATCCGGATCGTCTTCATTTAATTTTTGGGGGCCTGGCATGGCCGGTGGAATAACTACCAGATCATACAGCAGTTTCGTCAGGTTCTTCCTTCCCGCCTTTGCCTTGAGTGAATCATAAAATATAAGAGTGCGCTTATAGACACTGGTATCCTGCGGCATGTAAGTGTCGGATATGTAGATGACAGTGTCGTTCTGAAAGTAAACCAGTGAATCATTGATACTTACAAATGATCCTCCGGCTACCCTTACCGGCTTGAGAAAGGTAGAGGCCTGGGCATGGATGCTTACCGTATATAAAGGCATTATGACCCCAAGCACTAGCAGTATCCGGCTGATCTTTGCCATAATATTTTTCCATTTGCCTGTTTTAAGCAGCCCGGGCTATTCTTCCAGGACATCATCCGAATTGAACTTGAAGCCCAGTCTTTTACCCGTTACCATTTTTGACATCTGTATCTTTTTTTCCAGTTGTCCAACGGAAGCTATTTTAACACTGTCGTAAGGGGGTACAAGGAGGTCAAATTCGAGCGAATACTGTATCGCGGTGAATATTATTCTCTTCAGTGACTCCCTCTCCAGTTCCTCATTTCCATAATTGGAGAAGAGCATAGCCATCTGGCGCTTGCCTTCAACAAAATACTGGTTTTCACGGTTAATGAAAATCCTTGCAATTAGATATCCCAGGTCATCAACTCTTGTATACTTGAATGAATCAGCCAGGAAGTTATAGATACTTATGATGCCTGAATATGAATTATCTTTATCCTTCTGGATATAAGGCGTTTTCCATATTGGATGATCACGGTCGAACTCAAACACGTTTGAATGCATGCTGAATACCAGTATATCCCCGGCAACCTTTATCGAAACATCAAACCTTCCATTTTCTTTATATACCAGCCTGATCCTTTTGTCTGTTTCAGAGATGTCCCTGTTTATTTCACGACTTAGGGCAGCAAGCAGTTTTTTGATTTTATCAAAGGCCGCTTCAGTATTATCGAAAACCAGCTGTTTGAGTACGGATTTATCCTGAAGGGTTTCTACAATCTTAAGTTTTTGCTCACTTAGTTCCATTGGGGGTGAATTTTTACATTGTGTATGGCAATGTACTAAAATTCCGGGAAAGAAAAATGGCCTGTATCAGTATGCTCTTGCAAAAACCACCCTCTTTTTGGACGCTTTGCCCGAATACACGCATTTCCCCTCTTCTCCCTTGTCGTCAAGGGGTATAATCCTTATACTGGCTTTGGTTTCATTTTTGATCTTCTCCTCCGTTTCAGCACTGCCATCCCAGTGTGCAAGTAAAAAGCCACCTCTTTTATCTATCGAATCCCTGAATTCATCCCATGTATCCACCTCATAGGTGTTTTCGTCCCTGTATTGCAGTGACCTGTTAAATATGTTCTTCTGTATATCGCTCAGCAATGTTTTAATATGCTCAGTTGTTTGTCCGATATTTATAATTTCTTTACTGAGTGTGTCACGTCTTGCCACTTCAACCGTTCCGTTTTCAATGTCCCTCGGTCCGATGGCCAGCCTCACCGGAACCCCTTTCAGTTCATATTCAGCAAATTTGAATCCCGGTTTATGAGTGTCCCTGTCATCATACTTAACACGGAAACCCAGCTTCTCAAGATCGGATTTGATCTTGAGTGCAGTATTTGAAATATCATCCAGCTGGCTGTTGCCCTTGTATATAGGTACTATAACAACCTGGAACGGTGCCAGGTTAGGCGGGATAACAAGCCCGTTATCATCACCATGGGCCATCACCAGCGCTCCCATCAGCCTTGTTGACACACCCCAGGAGGTTGACCATACATAATCAAGTTTACCTGATTTATCCGTAAACTTAACATCGAAGGCTCTTGCGAAATTCTGCCCCAGGAAATGTGATGTTCCGGCCTGCAGGGCTTTGCCATCCTGCATAAGGGCTTCAATGGCATATGTGTCTGTTGCCCCGGCAAATTTTTCTGATTCTGACTTGTAGCCTTTCAGAACGGGTATACCCATGAAATCCTGTACAAAATGTTCATACAGGTCAAGGATAGTCCTGGTTTCGTCAATAGCTTCCTGCTTTGTGGCATGTGCCGTATGACCTTCCTGCCACAGAAATTCTGTTGTCCTGAGAAATAACCTGGTACGCATCTCCCATCTTACCACATTTGCCCACTGGTTTATTAATAATGGCAGATCGCGGTACGATTGTATCCAGTTCCTGTATGTATTCCATATTATTGTCTCCGAGGTGGGCCTCACTATTAACTCTTCCTCCAGTTTGGCCTCAGGATCAACTTCTATCCCTTTACCGTCAGCCTTGTTCCGGAGCCTGTAATGTGTTACCACAGCGCATTCCTTGGCAAATCCCTCAACATGATCAGCTTCCCTGGCAAAGAAGGATTTTGGTATGAACAGAGGAAAATATGCGTTCACATGCCCGCTTGCCTTGAATAAGCTGTCAAGCTCAGCCTGTATCTTTTCCCAGATTGCATAGCCGTAGGGCTTGATAACCATGCAGCCCCTTACCGCTGAGTTTTCAGCAAGATCAGCCTTGATTACCAGGTCGTTATACCACTGGGCATAATTGTCTTGCCTTTTTGTTAAAAAATCTGCCATTTTGTTTGGTATGGATTTTGTAAATTACTAAAGTGAAAAACAAACTGAAAATATCGCACAAAGTAAATAAACTTACACTTAATATAAAAGCGGGAGGATGTCATGAAAGCAAAATATTTAATCGGATTAACAGCAGGTTTGTTAGCGATAACGGCTCCACTGGATGCAGCGGAGTTACCTGCAGAGGCCAGATACCCGGGTGCGAGCCCCGGCGTGTTCGTCACCACTTCGGTAAGAGGCCATGATTTCTACTACGCCTCCAGGATAAAACGCTTCCATAGTTCATATGTATCTTTCGGATTTTATGCCCCGGTTTATACCGAGACTTACTGGTATACCTACCGCCCGGCAACATGGGGTATGAGTATATATGCCGGAAATACCACTTATGGATTTGGATGGACATTCGGTTATCCTTATTATTATGCAGGGTATTATGATCCCTGGGTTTATTATGGTGGCTGGTACCCCGATTTTTATTACATGGATTATTATCCGAATTACTACTGGTCATACCCCAGGATAAGGTATAGCGTAAGGATAAGAAACCACTATCATATATACAACAACCATTATTATTATGGTAACAACCATTACAGGCCCCGCCATCATTACCAGAGATACCTGGGCAACGACAGGTATTACAACCGGTACCGCTCAACACAGTATGCTTCCTACGACAGGCCTGCAAGCAACAGGAATGTAAATAGCAGGCGCGTTGAGGCTGATGCAGGCAGGGCAGCCGGCAGCACCGCTGTAAGAAGTTCAACGACCAGGGCTACAGGCAATACGGCTGTAAGGAACACCACGGGCAGGGCAAACAGCAGCACTGCTGTGAGAACTGCTACCCGCAGAACCACAGGCAATGCAGCGGTAAGAAATGCCACGGGTAGGGCAAACAGCAGCACTGCGGTGAGAAGTTCAACGAACAGGGCTACAGGCAGTACTGCCGTAAGGAACACCACAGGCAGAAGCTCCTCTGCTAACAGCGCGGTGAGAAGTTCAACAGGCCGAAGTAACTCCAACACTTCTGTAAGAAATGCCACGAGCAGGTCCTCCTCACGCAGCAGTGCCGTCAGGAGCTCAACAGGCAGGAGCACTAACAGTTCTGCCGTCAGGAGCTCAACAGGCAGGAGCACTAACAGGTCTGCCGTCAGGAGCTCAACAGGCAGGAGCACTAACAGGTCTGCCGTCAGAAGCTCAACAGGCAGGAGCACCAACAGGTCTGCCGTCAGAAGCTCAACAGGCAGGAGCACCAACAGGTCTGCCGTCAGGAGTTCAACAGGCAGGAGCACGCGCAGCAGCGCAGTGAAAAGTTCTTCGGGCAGCTCTTCCCGCAGCAGTGCAGCCGGAAGTTCGGGCCGCAGGACTAAGTCCGGCCGGGGTGACAACAGCGAATAAACAATGACATCATAAAAAGGCAGGCCATAAGCGCCTGCTTTTTTTATCTTATAAATCATGAAAAAATTCCCTGTTAAAAGAAAAATCCTATATTTGTTACTTAAGCATGCCGCTTCTTGTACAGTATCAATTGGTATGATTTTTGTTTATATATATTCAGGATGAAATAATATTATCGGAGGTCTAAAATGAAAACATATATTTACATAGCAGTATTGACAATATTTCTTCTAAGCAGTTGTTCTTCATCGCTTTATATGAGTGGTGAGTATGATGATCTTTATTATACACCTGCTCCGAGTGAAATATATGTGCAGGAGGCTGGTGTGTCAGGACAGGCATATGAGTCAGTTTCAGAGATAGAAGACAAGTATAATCTTGATACGCTTGTTGCTGAGCAATACCTTGATCCGTCTGAGTACGACAAAGACCTGATGTACTATGACAGTGACAAGGGCAGTGCCTTTGATTATTATGACGGGGTATCTTATTCAAACCACCTGAACAGGTTTTATGGAAATTACTTCAGTCCTTACTGGAGGGATCCGTTTTACTCCGGCTTTGGTTATGGATTGACATTTGGTTATCCATATTATGGCTCATATTATGGCTTCAACAGGATGTATAATCCTTTCTACAGCCCGTATTATTCATATTATTATGATCCCTTCTATTATCCGTACTGGGGTTCGTCACATTTTTACAGTCCATGGAACTATTATGGCCTGGGCTATTATTCACCATATTATTATGGTTACAACAATGCCATAGACTATTATTCAACACCTGTAAAACGCAGGAGCTCTTACAGCACCCTGTCCAACAGGTATACAAGCTCAGGCGGGAGCAGGTCGGCATCAGCCCTTCCGGCCACTTCCAGGAGAAGCACTGCTGCTGTATCTGGTGATGCAGAAACCACTACAGCAAGCAGAAGGGCAGACCGGACGGTTGTTAGCAGCAACACCAGGGTTGAAAATGCAAGCAATCCCCAGGAGAGGTCGGTCAATTCAGCCCTTAACAGGCGGACACAGGTAAATACCACAACGCGTGCAGCATCACAGCCTGAATACGATACTCAGAGCAGGACATACAGGCCCACATATACAAATCCAAGGATGACCACCCGTCCTGCCTATAATAATACCAACAGGAGGAGCAGTACGGTGACCAATGCAAATACACGGTCAAATGTAATTAATCGCTCGTCCAGCGGAAATACAAGTATTAACCGGTCATCGTCAGGGAGGTCAATAATTAACAGGTCTGCCAGCAGTACGAGCAGGTCTATTATTAACCGTTCATCTTCTTCAACGGGCAGGAGCAGCATTAACAGCAGCTCACGATCATCTTCCTACAGATCAACCTCAACAGGAAGCTCAGGTTCAACTTCAGTCGGCAGGTCTTCATCCGTCGGAAGCAGCCGCTCCGGATCAGTTTCATCCGGTAGCAGCCGTTCTTCATCAAGTGGACGAAGCTCATCCGGCTCAAGAAGCTCGGGCAGAAGGTAAGAAAGTATTATTATTGGAAATTAGCTTGTTGTACTAAAATTATTACATCATCCCGTAAAAAGGGATGGACAGGGTTACATTTAATAAATTTTGAACGAATGAAAAAAGCACTGATAATACTAATAACTTTTGTTTCTGCGCTTACCGTGGGTAAAGCACAGACAATAGATGAAGCACTGTGGTATTCACAGTTATTCTATGGTGGCACAGCAAGGTTCCAGGCTATGGGCGGTGCCTTTACCGCTCTCGGGGGAGACCTTTCAGTACTGAGTCAGAACCCGGCCGGACTGGGAATTTACAGGTCAATGGAATTAAGCCTGTCTCCCCAGATGTACTATAACAATTCACTCTCAAAGTATAATAATACTGAAGCAAATGAGTATGCATACCAGTTCAACATGAACCAGGCAGGTTTTGTATACCCCCTGATAAAGAGGGATAATGCAGGCGGCCTTTCAGGAGTTAATTTTGCATATTCATTTAACCGGACTAATAATTTCAATTCGAACACGGTGATCCGCGGGGTTAACAATAACAGCTCCATGGCCGATTTCTGGGCCGATATTGCCAGTGGTGTCTATTATACTGATATTGATGGTGCACCGGGTGCGGCTTTTGAAGTATGGCTGATCGATACATTAAGCGGTTCAGGGGGGTACGACTATGCTACAACCTTCTCAGAATACGGCGCGAATACCAACTCCACCTATGGACAGTCCATAAGGAGAGTCATGTCCCGTGAAGGACACACAGCCGAACATGCCATAAGTATAGCGGCAAACCTCGGACATAAATTATATATAGGTGCCACCCTGGGGATTAATAAGCTCGAATCATATTCAACATACGAACATACAGAGTCGGATGATGCCGACCTTATATTTGACTTCAATAATTTTTCTTACAGGGATGTGGTTGAATCCAGTGGTACCGGCTACGCCTTTAAACTGGGGATGATATACAGGCCGGTTGATATGCTGAGGCTGGGTTTTGCTTTTCATACACCAACCGTATACCGCCTGGATGAATATTATTATGACGGCATAAGATCTGAATTTGATAATGGTGACTATTATGAATGGGAAAATGATCCTTTCAGGTTCTCCTATACCCTTACAACACCCCTCAGGGCCATGGCCGGAGCTGCATTGCAGCTTGGTAAGTCAGGCTTGCTGAGTGCTGATTATGAATTTGTTGACTACAGGATGGCAAGATTCTCAAAGGCATCTGATGATTATGACTACTATAATGAGAACCAGGACATTAAAGATATCTATGATGTGGCGCATAATATCAGGCTCGGAGGCGAATTGAGGCTTAATTCATTTTATATGAGAGCCGGTTACGCAGTATATGGAAGCCCCTTTGTGAAAGGAGAAGATAATGAGGATAATTTCCAGTCAGTATATTCAGCGGGACTGGGCTTCAGGCAGAGTAACTTTTCATTCGATGTCTCCTATGCACTGAGAAGTAACCAGCAGATGTATTTCATGTATAATCACCCGGAGATAAATCCGGCCGAGATAACATACAACAGGCACCTTGTAACAGCCACACTCGGTTTCAGGTTCTGAGGCAGGGCCATATTTCCGGGCCCATATTGAACAGGAGATCTATTATACTCAGGTTTGGCTTAAAACCATGGACCGGGCTGAATACCTGGAAGTATTCAGGATTACTGTAAGTTGATTCTATCTTGGGCGACAGGCTGTATCTCAGGTCCCTGTTATTATCACCATACTCCTTCGTGAATGAATGTGTTTTATTTACGCTGATATCAAGCTCCAGTATGCCGATCATTATCTCCAGTATTTCCATATTGAGATCAAGCAGATATTCATAGCCTCCTTTATATAAGGGCCGGAGTACCGTGTCAGCATAGAATTCAAAAAAGGCTGATGACTTATATGCCGATTCTATGGCATTAATATGTTCCCTTTGCCACTTCCTCGTACTATCAATTTTTATATCCTTCAGTTTTACCTTATGGAAACTGCCTCTTTCCACAGGGATGCTCAGTGGTATAGGCCCGTTGGCTGAATAGATATAGCAACGGTTACGGTATGTTTGCCTTGGATAGGTCTCATGCTGCTCAATAAGGAGCTTTCCTGCCTGCAATATCTCTGCAAAGTATTGTACTGGCGGATAGTATGCTGTTGATAAAATCAGTAATCTCTTTTCCACGTCTTTCTACAGGCGGTTTATCATACATGCATTAAAGCCTGCGCCAAAACCATTATCAATATTAACCACGCTCACACCCGAGGCACAGCTTGTAAGCATAGCCAGTAAAGCTGACACTCCCCTGAAATTTGCACCATAACCCACACTGGTGGGTACGGCTATAACAGGTTTATCCACCAGGCCACCAACAACACTGGCCAGCGCCCCTTCCATGCCGGCTATTACGATCACAACCCTGCATGCTTTTATATCCGGTAGTTTATCCAGCAGCCTGTGTATGCCGGCAACGCCGGCATCATAAATGCGCACTACACTGTTTCCAAGCAGTTCACATGTTACCGCCGCTTCTTCTGCAACAGGTATGTCGGAAGTGCCTGCAGTAATAACGGCAATGGGCGATTCAGCCTGGTCAAGCTTTCCCTTCATTATGCTGATGATCCGGGCTTCTTCATGCCACTGTGCTTCCGGGGCTATTGAATGAACTGCCCGGAATTTTTCTTCACTGGCCCTGGTACCTATAGCATTCTGACCTGTTTCAGATATATGCCTGAAAATATCCCTGACCTGTGCGTTTGTCTTCCCCTCGCAGAAGACAATCTCAGGAAAACCCGTCCGTATCTCACGGTGATGGTCAATGCGGGCAAAACCCAGGTCACTGAAGGGAAAATATTTTAATTGTTCCAAGGCTTCATCAATATCTGTCCTTCCTTCAGAAAGGTCTTTAAGTATTTCTTTTAGTTTTTCCCTGTTCATGTTATTATTGGTTTTCTTGTTTATAGGTTCATACTGCCCGTACGATAACCTTCCAGGTCAAGGCTGACAAATTCAATACCACGTCTTTTGAATTCCTTTACTACTTTCATCCTGGTTTCTTCCTCCAGTATCCTGGTGAAATAGGCTGTGCTGATTTCCAGCCGGGCAATATTCTTATGTAATCTTACCCTGGTACCCGGAAAGCCCAGTTTGTGCATAAAGCGTTCTGATTCTTCAATAAGAGTCAGTTTGCCTGTTGTGATTCTTGTATTGTAGGGTATACGGGTCAGTAAACATGCATATGCAGGCTTATCCCAGATTTCAAGTTCAAATTCCCTGAGGTATTTTCTTATTTCCCCCTTGGTGAAACCGCTTTCAAGCAAAGGGCTGCGCACATCCAGCTCCCTGAGGGCTCTCATGCCCGGCCTGTAATCTTTAGTGTCATCTGCATTGCTTCCATCAACGATAATATTAAAACCTTTATCACCGGCATATTTTTTTATTTGACCGAATAATAAGGACTTACACCTGTAACACCTGTCGGGCGGATTTAAAAGCAGGGAGTTGTCAAGTGACAGTTCCAGTATCTCATGGTCAATATTCATGGACCTGCAGAATTCTGCTGCTTCCTCTACCTCCCATAATGGTATATAAGGGGTCTTTATTGTCACTGCACACACTTTTGCATCTGAAAACTTCTTAAGCACATATAAGAGAAAAGTGCTGTCGACCCCGCCGGAGAATGCCACAAGAATATTATCGGTGCTGACAAAATCGCTGCATAACTGTTTTATCCTACCTGCTACTTCCATGTATAACTGCAATCACATTATTATATACCTCGGTAAGGGTTAATTTGTTCTTTTCTGCTATGGCCATACATTCTGATATTTCAGGTTTTGCAGATATCAGTTTATTGTTGTGATAGGCATATTTTACAGTAAGGGGTCCGTACATTGTTTCAACCTTGTTCATCTGCCTGCTTACCGTATGTTTGTTGAACCGGCTCACCCTCAGTCCCAGTGTGCTCGAATTGATCAGGAGCGTTTCCTTTAGTTTTTCTATGTCACCCTCCTGGCAAATGATGCTTACTTTAATGGCAGGCCTCGACCTCTTCATAATAATATTTGTCAGGAACACATCTGCTGCACCGGCTTCAAAGAGTTTATTCATAAGGTTTTCATACATCTCGGGATTCATGTCATCTATATTGCTTTCAATGAGATAAGCCAGGTGCCCCGCGCTTTCACGGGTGTCAGCTTCCCCAAGATAAACCCTCAGGAGGTTGGGCAGTTCAGGGTTGTTTCTTTGCCCTATGCCATACCCTGTCCTGTGAATTCTCATGTTTGCCTGGCTCTCAAAACGGGTTCCGAGGGTACTGATTATTGCAGCCCCTGTTGGTGTGGTGGCTTCAAAATCAACCCTCCCTTTATGCACGGGTATTCCCCGGAGAATCTCCGCCGTAGCCGGGGCCGGTACCGGGAGTAAGCCATGGGCGCACCTGACAAACCCGCTGCCCAGTTCAACGGGAGAAACAATTATATCTTTTATACCCAGGCTGACATAGCATATGGCGGCTCCTGCTATATCAATTATAGAATCCACCGCACCCACTTCATGAAAATGAACTTTATCAACGGGTATGTCATGTACCTTTGCTTCAGCTTCCGCTACCTTCCTGAAAATTTCCAGGGCAACTGTTTTAACGGCCGGACTGAGACTGCTCTCTTCAATAATATTTTCTATGTCTGACAGGTGGCGGTGCTTTTTCTCTTCTTCCTTCAGTACAACTGTTACCTTAGTCCCCGTTATGCCATGACGCTGATCCTTTTCTATACGCATTTCCCAGCCCGGCAGCCTGAGTTTTCTCAATTCACCAATGAGATAATCCTTGTCTACACCAATATCTATCATTGCACCCAGGTTCATATCACCACTTATACCGGAAAAACATTCATAGTAGAGAGTATTCATAATTATATATTTTAAAACCACTGCTAAGATAATATTAAGCATATTAATTAAAATAATATTATAGCTATTTTGCAGTGAAACAATAAATTTGAATATTTGTACCGGGTAAAATGAATCATGTTTGAACGAAAGGGGCGAAGTGCCCTCGCAAACAATTAAAATTTAAAACAGATGAAAAGACGGGATTTTTTTATAAAATCACTGGGAGCAGGTGTTGCGGCAGGTGCCGCTTTCAGCCTGGGTGGATATAATAAGTTATGGGCATCGAGCCCTGCCGCAGCAGCTTACGACCTGGTTGCCGTGATGGGTGCTGAGCCGGATGCCATGTTCGATAAGGGGATCAGTGCACTGGGAGGAATAACAAATTTTGTTAGCAAAGGCCAGACGGTGGTCATTAAACCAAATATTGGATGGGACCGCAGTCCTGAAATGGCAGCCAATACCAATCCCCTGCTTGTCAAGCGTATAGTTGAACACTGTATCAGGGCAGGGGCGGAT
>JBNJHQ010000048.1:0-5168 GCA_051748705.1 Bacteroidota bacterium
CGCTTCTGCCAGCATTTTTCCTACAGGTTCAATAATAAGGTCACTGTTTTTATCAATGATGGCTGATCGAAAAACGATGGATGAAATATGCCCTTCGCCTGTTGCCCTGAAACTAAATATCAATCTTTTTTCATCAGGCCCCAGGTCTGACTGATCCGGATCCTCTACTATGGATGGGTTGAAAAAAGCTGCCGATTCAATGGAATATTCCATTGTGAAATATGAACCTAAAAGCGCTCTTCGGGTCTGGCTGACATTATCTTTATTTATTTTCAGTCTTTCTAACAGCTTATCAAGTTTATTAAAATGCGCTTCAAAAATCAATGAAATATTCCTGTGTCGTTTGGCATAAGCTCTCAGCACCTTGCCTAATGCTATATTTGCCTCATTATCAGACAATGCCATCACATTGCGAATAATATCCTCACTTCTTTCATCGGAAGTATAAAGGAAGCGGGCTATTACCCTGCTGGGATCAGGCAGAAACCTGGTCGGCTTTCTGGTTACTGTGACTACCATTGTACTATTTTATTTGCGCTCAAGATAAAGTATTTAATTCATTATTTGTTTACATTCAGTTCAAGTGGCTTAATTTCCTCTCCCCAGTAAACAGTAGTGTGCGGGAATGGTATTTCAATTCCTTCTTCGTCAAATGCCTTTTTCAGGCGTTTCCTGTATTCCCTCCCTATAGTCCACTGCTCAATCGGGACTGTTTTTAACCTTGCCTTTATGACTATTGCGCTGTCGCCAAATTTGTCAAGTCCGAAAATCTCCAGTGGCTCTATTATTTTATTTTTAAATTGTGGATCATTGATCAGTTTTTCCCCTGTTTCCTGCATTACTTTCATAACATGATCAACATCCTCCTTATAGGCCACCCCAATATCAAAAACCATTGCCGACCATTCCTTGGTCATATTTGCCACTGTATTAACTTTTCCATTCTGAAAAATATGCACTACACCTGAAAAATCCCTGAGGGTGATTGTACGAAGCTCAATCTTTTCAACAAGTCCGCCCGTGCCATTTATAACTGCCACATCTCCCGTTCTTAACTGGTCTTCAAGAATCATGAAAAATCCGGAAATAAAATCCCGTACCAGTTCCTGTGCACCAAAGCCGACAGCCAGTCCAAGGATACCTGCACCTGCCAGTATGGGGCCTATATCAACATCCAGCTTCTTGAGCAGTATCATAAGAAAAACCGACCAGATTATTATCCTTCCGATTCCCTTGATAATACCCAGTAAAGTATCCATTCGTTTTCTGGTCTCCAGTGAACCGGCATCATCGCCCTTTATGATACGAGTGGCAAAAATCTTTTTTATCCTTCTTATTATAAGATTCAAAAACTTAAGAGAAACATAGAGAAGGATAAATACCAGGATTAAGGATGGGCCATCGCTGATAAGCCAACCCAGAAACTTGTCGAGTACATTTTCCCAGAATTCCTGTGTAAATAATTCTTTTGATTCCATAATACGTTTGTTTTTACCTTGGTTTTCCTCGAGTATGCAATTTAGCGATAGTAATAGAAGTTGCAAGCAAGTATTAGCGTTTTTATCAACAACTATAGGCTTCCTTTTATTATTTTAGCTCCCAAAATTCTGATTTAAATGAAAAATATAAGTAAGATTATCTTAACTCTACTTATGTCAATCTGTCTGGCTTCATGCACCAGGACAGGTATTGATGGGAAGAAGGTTTTCTTCGGAACGCCGGCCGGTTATGCTGAAAGATTAGCCGGGGAAATTCGCAGAGCCGGTGGCATCCCTGTTTCAGTGCCCCTAATCGAAACAGTAATACCGGATAATAACCCCGGCATTGATTCATTGTTAAATCACCTGGCTGATATCGACTATATTGCTTTTTCAAGCAGGAAAGCCATTGAAGCACTGTTTGCAAAAGCTGACAGCTCAGATATTAAACTGCTGAAGGAAGGAAGCATTAAATTATGCACAATAGGTAAGGATTCCGAATTACTGAAAAATGAGTATGGCCTTATGCCTTTCATTGAGCCTGGTGAACCCAGCCCGCGAGGGATAATAAATGAATTAAGTGAGATTGAGGATATAAAGGGTAAATCCATTGCCGTGGTAGTGCCCTCTGTCAGGGGTATACCGGAGCCTGATGTAGTGCCTGATTTTGTTGAGGGCTTAAGGGGTATCGGAATGGATGTTATTCGGGTGGATGCCTATTATACGGGTCCGGCTAACGAACTGGATTTTGAAAAATACAGAGATAAACTGGCAAAGGGATATTATGATGTAATTGCTTTCACCAGCACAGCGGAGATAGAGGTTTTCTCTCTGATGATGGGTGACCTGCAACTGGCCGATGAGCAGGTGATTGCCTGTTTTGGTCCGTATACAGCTGCAAATGCCGTAAGAGCAGGCTTCCATGTTGATATTATTGCTGAAGACTTCAGCTCATTCGCAGGTTTGATTGAATCTATTGACCATTATCTCTCAGGTTTATGACAGGTAAGATGTCAGGTTTTGCATCTTAAAAATCTGTTTTATGTACATGATTAATGGCAAAATTCCTATTCCTATTTTAGCAAAAAAATAAAAATATTATTTTTAAATGCCAACCAGGATTATATGGAGATAAAAACCGATGAAATGCATAACGATGTAAGAAAATATTATAATGAGCATGTGGAAAATGAAGACAGCCGGCTCGATAATCAACCATTTGAAATTCCCGTATTGATGAATTTTGTAAACAGGTACCTAAAAAAAGGCGACCGTCTTTATGATCTAGCATGTGGTACGGGAAGGATTGCCGGTGCCTTACTGGACCGTGGTTTTTTGATGGGGCTGAATGACCTCTCTGATAAGAATATTGAGCTTGTGAGGCAACGTACAGGCGATCACCCGGGTGTATTATTTATTAAGCGAGCCGATGCCCTGGAAAGCAATGCCTGGGACCATGGAGACTGGGACGGTATTTTATTGCTTGGACCCATGTATCACCTGACAAGCATAGAAAACAGGCAGAGAATGCTTAGGCTGGCTTATGATCATCTTAAGCCCGGCGGCTATCTTTTCTCGGCCTTTATGACCAGGGTTGGTGCCCTTGTTTACGGGCTGAAGAACAACCCGGAAGGAATATTATACGCTGACGGAGCGGAAAAATTATGGGAAACAGGTACAGATGACAGTTTTGTGGAAGCCACCGAATGGTTTACAAACGCCTATTTTTCGCATCCGGAAGAGATTAAACCGCTCATTGAGCAGTCAGGGTTAAAACCCCTGCATCTGGCCGGCGTTGAAGGAGTATTTGGGGAGAGGCTTGAATTGTACCATCAGCTTGATAAGAAGCTGCAGGAACGGTGGATGGGTTTTATTATCGGCCATTGTGAAGATCCCCGCATGATTCAGAATACAAAGCACCTCCTAAGTGTAGCGCAAAAACCTGCCCTTCAGGACAACTCGTTTTAGTATTATGTTAATGTGTAATGCTTTATGATAATATTGACTTTAAAAGTGACTTCGCCAATGAATTTGTCCTAACAAATGAGAACATTGGAAAGAAGAGGAATTTAAGGATTTGAACCTGAAAAACCCAAACACCGGTTAAGCAAAATACAAATTAAGTGTGGAGACAGAATCAATCTTTTAACAAGCCGGAGGATTGCAGGCTGAGGGCTGTAGACCATTGTCCGGGTGAAAACCCGGTGTAAAAAGAATATCTTACCTTTGTATACAGGATATGTTTTTTTGACCGGACAGGGTTCAGTCCTATTGATAACGGTATTATTATTACTGTAAAATATGAACTATAAAGACGAAGAATATAACCACCCTCAAAAAGGAAGGAGTTCCAGGAGAATCACGGTTACTGGGCAGAAAGAAAGAAGTAAAAGAAAGATACGGAAAAGCACAGTGGTAAAGGGAGCAGAAAACAGGCTTAAAGGGTTCCGTCGGGCTTCCATGCTGGCTGTGGCCTTCACCGGATTTATCCTGCTAATATTTTCAACAGAAAATACTTACTCGCTTAATGGTCAAAACTCCGACACTCAACAGGACAGTATTGAAGTGGCAGCAAAAACTGATACTGTCAGTGCAGTAAAGGGAACAGGTCAGGCTGCCGGTGAAGCAATAGGGACCTTACAGAATATGTGGAATAATTTTATATCTAATTATCCGAAGGTTTTGATTGCCATAGGTATACTGTTATTATCATGGTTACTGGTAAGGCTTGTAAAGTTTATCCTTCGCAAGGTTTTCAAAAAAATTAAAAGCCTTGAAGGTGTTATGACTCTCACCTCTATCTCTTTGTGGCTGCTCGCAGTAGGTATTGCCTTCAGTGTGTTGTTGGGAGATATCAGGGCACTGGTAGGCTCCTTCGGGCTTATAGGTCTTGCCCTGTCCTGGGCTCTGCAAACACCCATAGAGAGTTTTACCGGTTGGCTGATGAATGCCTTTCGAAGGTATTATAGGGTGGGCGACCGCATTCTGGTAGGTAATGTGTTTGGAGATGTATTCCGCATCGACTTCCTTTCAACCACTGTATGGGAAATTGGCTCGCCCTCTCAGCCGGGTTTTGTCAATGCCGAACAGGCTACCGGACGTATGGTCACTTTTCCCAATAACGAGATCCTTTCAGGCACAATAATAAACCTTACAGGTGATTTTCCCTGGGTGTGGGACGAGCTTGTCATTGCTGTGGCCAATGAATCAGATATACCTTTGGCAATGCAGGCGATTGATGATATAGCCAATGAGGTTATTGGCAATTATATGCAGCAGCCTGCGATAAAGTATGAAGCCATTCTCAAAAATGCTGGCCTGGTAGAAGAGGTGCCTGTTAAACCGCAGGTTTACGTGGCAGCAAGCGAATCATGGACCGAAATTACCGTAAGGTACCTGGTAGCCGCCCGCGAACGCCGGCAATGGAGATCCGACCTTTTTATGAAAATCAATACGGAAATAGATAAACCTGAATACAAAAGGAAAATTATACCGGTGTATCCGCGGCAGCAGGTGCAGGCGATCAATGCCGGAGGAGTTCCGGTTGACACCTGGCAAAAAGCCCAGGGGTAGAAATAGTTTCAGGCTTACTCATTTCATTCGAGAACCCGGAAACTCCGTTGGAATTGCCTCGTTACACTCGACCTAAATCCCTCCCGTTGGAATTGCCTCGTTACACTCGACCTAAAT
>JBNJHQ010000048.1:5268-14638 GCA_051748705.1 Bacteroidota bacterium
CCCTCCCGGAGGAATTGCCTCGTTACACTCGACCTAAATCCCTCCCGGAGGAATTGCCTCGTTACACTCGACCTAAATCCCTCCCGGAGGAATTGCCTCGTTACACTCGACCTAAATCCCTCCCGGAGGAATTGCCTCACCCTGCGGGTTCGGCGGATCCTCCTTATCAGAGCTGCAAATAAAAGCCGTGATGGCTGCGCCATCCGCAATCCAAAAGTCTCGCAAAAAAAAGAAAAGCGAGCTTTTCTTTTCAGCTCGCTTTTGTCTTGATGTTTCGGCTTTCATTTGCTCGTGAACCCGGAGGAACTCGAATCCCCAACCTCCTGATCCGTAGTCAGGTGCTCTATCCAATTAAGCTACGGGTCCATTTTTCTGAGTGCAAATATAATTATTAAGTTTATTATTTGCTAAAGATTGTGAGCGTACATTTAAGGATGAAAGCTCTCAAATTATTAGTAAATTGCACTGACCAAACATAATCTCAATGAAAAAAGTTTTAAAAATAAGTTTAAGGATACTGGGGATATTGGTTCTTGTGATTTTCCTTGCCGGAATTATAATTCCTGCCCTCTTTAAAGAGCAGATAAAAGAAAAAGTACTGGATATCGCCAATGAGAAAATCGATGCCAGTCTGTCTGCAGGCGATTTCAGCCTTACCATTTTCAGGAATTTCCCAAACCTCACTTTTCGCCTGAAGGATGTGGCGGTAACAGGTGTGGACAGATTCGAAGGAGATACACTGGCAGGACTGAAATCATTTAATCTCGTATTTGATATTGCTTCAGTGATATCAAAAAAAGGATACAGGATAAAAGCAATTGAAATTGACCGGCCTGTTGCAAATATCATTATCCTTGAAGATGGCAGTGTTAATTATGATATTGTTAAACAGTCACCCGGCGATACCCTGACCACAGGGGAAGAAAGTCCGGAAGGCGGAAAGGAGAAGAAGGAAGAAAAGGATTTGAACCTCAGGCTGAATAAATTCGAGATAAATAATTGCTTCATTTCTTATGTCGACAGGCAGGGTGGGATGGAAGCCCTGATCGATGATATGGACCTGCTGCTAAAAGGAAATATGTCCCAAAACCATACCGACCTGCTTCTTACCATGGATGCCGGGGGACTCGATTTCCAGATGGGCGGAGTGAAATACCTCAAAAATGCCAGCATCTCATCCAGATTCGATATTGGGGCTGATATGCAGGATAAAATTTTTGAACTGAAAGATAACTACCTGTCAATTAATGACCTGAGACTCATATTTGACGGTTCCGTGCAGGTCGATGGCCAGGATATTCTGACTGATATGAATATAGGAACAGGTGATACGCAATTCAAGTCGCTCCTGTCACTTATTCCTGCTGTCTATATGGAGGGATTCGAGGAACTTGAAACAGACGGCAGCTTCAGCATAAGTGGGAATGTCAAGGGCAGGTACAGCAGTGCCGATAGCCTGCTTCCGGATGTTATGCTTGAAGTTATTGTTAAAAAGGGACAGCTATCCTATCCCGACCTGCCTGAGAAGATCAGTGATATTAATTTAAGCGCACTGCTAATGCTTGACGGTACGGATCCTGATAAGACGGTGGTTGACCTTGCTGATCTCCATTTTATTCTGGCCGAAAGTCCCTTTGATATGAATATGACCCTGAGCACTCCCGTCAGCGATCCCGAAGTGGAGGCTCAATTCAAGGGCAGACTAAACCTGGGGGCACTTGCATCTGCCGTGCCTGTCAACCTGGAGAGACTCACCGGGGTGATGGATATAGATTTTGGTCTGCATGGCCGAATGTCAATGATAGAAAATAAAGACTATGACAGCTTTGTGGCTGATGGAGCTCTTGAAATTTCGAAATTCGCTGTTATGATGGAGGATGCTCCACCTCTTGGAATAGAGCATGCCGCTTTTAGCTTTACACCCGCCTATGCTGTTATGAATGAATTTATAATGGACGTGGCAGGCAATAAAATTGATTTGTCGGGCCGCCTGGAGAATTACCTGCCCTTCGTTTTTCAGAAAGAGACCATTAAAGGAGAAATGAATTTATATTCAGCATATATCGACATAGATACAATTCTGTCATACCTGCCTGCAGACACAATGGACGTCATTGATGACACTCTCTCCATTCAAACAATTGAAATACCTGAAAACATTGATTTTCAATTTATATCTGTTGTGGACAGTCTTAGCTACAGGCCCCTGGTGGCAACAGGTATAAGTGGCAATCTTTATATCAGTGAAGGAGCTCTTATTGTCAGGGAAACCGGACTCAGTACCCTCGGGGCAGATGTGCGGCTAAATGCAGAATATGATTCAGGTGATGTGCTTACTCCCCGCCTGGAAGCTGATCTCTCTGTTGACGGTCTTGGTATCAGGCAGTCCTTCAATACCTTCAATACCGTCAAAAAACTTGCACCGGTGGCAGAGGGCATGAATGGTGATATTTCCATGTCCTTTGACTTTTCAGCCCTGCTGGGTGAGGGAATGATACCCCTGGTTGAAACAATACAGGGTAAGGGGACACTCGTTTCTGATCAGATACAACTGGTAAGTTCCCCGATTTACGATAGGTTCAGCAGTGTTTTGCAGATAGGGGAGGATTATACCAATACCTTTAAGGACCTTGATCTATCCTTCGAGGTTATGGATGGCAGGGTGCATATCAAACCATTCGATACACGACTGGGTGACATGAAGCTTACTCTCAGCGGTGATCATGGTATTGATCAGACTATCAATTACCTGATGAAAATGGAAATACCATCCTCTGAATTACCCCGGGGTATGAGTGATTTTTTGACCGGGCTGGCAGCGAGTGCAGCCCTTATGGGTGTGGAATTTTATCAGCCTGATATAATAAGAATGGATATCATTATAGAGGGCAGTGTGAAAGATCCCAAGGTAAAACCTTCACTGGGAAAGAGTGAGGGGGCTTCAGGGATAGAAACAGTCCGGGAAGCTGCAGGTGAACTGCTTGACGAAAAAGCGGAGGAAGTGAGAGACCAGGTATCTCAGGAAGTGAGTGCACAGGCCGATAAAATAATAGCAGAAGCACAGAAAAAGGCTGATATACTTATAGATGAGGCAGCACAGGCTGCACAGAAGATCAGGGATGAAGGGGAGAAGAATGCACAGAAGCTGATTGATGAAGCAGCCGATAAAGGAGCACTGGCAAAGCTGGCGGTGGAAAGAACTGCTGAAAGGTTGCGAAAGGAAGCAAATGAAAAGGCTTCCCTGCTTGAAGCAGAAGCAGAGAAACAGGCTGAAAAAATTATGGAGGAAGCCAAAGCCAGGGCAGAGGAGCTTAAAAAATAAAAAAGCTGCCGGTAGACAGCCCTGGTCAATGCTGATACAATAGAAAAGAGACCGGCTCAAACTTTCTCATGAGACGGTCTCTTTCAGATACCTGGAGTTAATATTTCTTTTCCCTGATTTTTGCCTTCTTCCCTGTGAGCTGACGCAGGTAGAATATCCTTGCCCTGCGTACCTTGCCACGTTTATTCAGATCTATCTTTTCAATGAAGGGTGAGCCAAGGGGGAATATCCTTTCAACACCAACACTTCCCGACATCTTGCGTACCGTAAAGGTTTGTGTATGATGTGATCCTTTAATCTGTAAAACCGTACCCCTGAATTGCTGTATTCTTTCCTTATTACCTTCCTTTATCTTGTAATGGACTGTAATGGTGTCACCTGCTTTAAAATCAGGGAATTCGCTTTTTACAGCATACTCCTTTTCAACAACGTTCATCAAGTTCATAATCCTTAGTATTTTGAGCTCGCAAATATAGAACTTCTTTTTCAGAAAATAAAGAATAGCACTAAAAAATATCCCGTAATATGAACGGCAAAAATTTTTAGCTTCCTATTTATACTTTAGCTTGTCACCGGTGTCCTTAACAATGCGTTTTAACCATTCCTTTTTGCTGTATCCCGGTTGCGATACACGCGGATTGACATATACATGGCCTTCAGGCACTTCTCTTCTTTCCTTTATATTACCATCCATATACTTGGTAAAGAGGAAGGCATAGAAATCTTTCCATTCAGACACTGTTTTATTACCTGCACCAAGAGAATAATCAGTAATATATTCCACTGCAAGTGCCGGGTCGCTTTTATATAGTTCGGCCGCTATTTTGTCTGTTATACCCGTTTCCTCAACAAAGCCCAGTTCCAGTTCTCTCTGCTTGTTCTTAATGTCATCTTCCATAGGCATTCTCCTGTGGTAGGCAAAATTTGAAACCTGGTTAAAGACCCAGAAAGCTGCGTTGTCGCTGAAGGTCATTATATCTCCATTGCCAACCTCAAATCCGCGTGGGATATCCTGTATGCCGCAGTACATTGGTGAATACACTGTATAGTAGGTATCATCAACACCGAACCAGAGTATGCCCCCAACAGGATCGGGCAGCCAGTTACGGCACTGTGCTACAAAGGAAAAACCTGTCTGCTGTGTGGAGGTAGCTCTTTCGTGCAGGTATGTTTCGCCATTCACTTCCCATGTCATAGGCCTCCATCTTACGGTACTTCCATCAGGGCCGGCACCAATATCTGCTGACATATCCATCGGGGTGTCCTGGTAATAATCCCTCATCAGTTCCATAACATCATGAACGCTTACCTTCTCGTCGGGTTTGATCCACAATGGCATGCGTTCATCCAGCTCGTATCCCATTGCATAGTTGAGGTATTTATCCATTTTGTCATTTACCCGGTTAAACATGGCCCAGACCCTGGCTTCACAAAAGCGGGCTCCACCGAAGTCAACAGGAGCATATGTGTCACTGAAACTGAAATCCTTATCCCTGCCATCGAACCATCCATTTTCCCTTGCCAGATCTATAACATCATGTGCATACACCGTTTCAACCGAGGGATCGAAAATTTTGTCAAGTTCCCTGCTTGTGATTGATTTTTTGCCGTCGGCCATGGGGAAAGTGGTTATTCTCGCCTGGTTCGCGTGACCTGATACATAACCGTCAGGTATCATTCGTGCTACCCAGACCGCTCCTTTTTTATCCGGACCTTTGCCAATGAGTTCCAGTATCCACACTTCGTCGGGATCGGCTATTGAAAAAGACTCACCGGAACTGTAATATCCATAATTGTCGACCAGTTCCGACATTGTTTTTATGGCCTCCCTGGCGTTTTTAGCCCTTTGCAATGTTATATAGATAAGGCTTCCATAGTCGATTATGCCGTCAGGATTCCTTAATTCACTCCTGCCTCCATAAGTAGTCTCTCCAATAGCCAGCTGGTGGTTATTCATATTGCCAACCACATTATATGTATGCTCCGCCTGTGGTATTGTACCGAGAAATTTACCTGTATCCCATTCATATACATCAAGCATGGTGCCCGGTTCCCAGTCCTGTTCCGGCCAGTAATATAGCTCGCCGTAAAGAACATGTGAATCAGCAGAATAGGTGATCATTGTCGACCCGTCCTGGCTTGCACCTTTTGTTATTAAAAAATTTGTGCATGCATTGGCTATGGGTATAGCCAGGCCTGCTATCATAAGACCTGTGATAAAAAATAAAATTGCCTTTTTCATTCGTTTAAAATTTTAAAATTTCACTTGAGGTGAGTAAAAAGTTTTGGATAATATATTTACTTTACCCGAAACAAGGCCAAAGGTAGTGAAAAAAATTTCTTAATTTTGGTGCTTTAATCAAATGAAGTAAATGATGAAACCAAGTTTATTAGTATTGGCAGCCGGTATGGGCAGTCGCTATGGTGGTGATAAACAACTTGATAAAGTTGGACCCGCCGGTCAGACAATTATTGATTATTCAATCTATG
The DNA here is from genome assembly GCA_051748705.1 of Bacteroidota bacterium. Classification (GTDB taxonomy): domain Bacteria; phylum Bacteroidota; class Bacteroidia; order Bacteroidales; family VadinHA17; genus UBA9300. The sequence goes on from JBNJHQ010000048.1 coordinate 11,081, forward strand.
ATGCGGTAAGAGCCGGTTTTGGAAAGATAATATTCGTTATCCGCAGGGATATCGAGGAGCAGTTCAAATCATCATTTATTAAGCCCCTCGAGGGCAAGGTTGATATAGACTATGTTTTCCAGGAACTTGATGACCTGCCCGGAGGATATAAGCCTTCACCTGAAAGGGAAAAGCCCTGGGGAACCAGTCATGCCATACTGGTGGCAAAAGATAAAATCAGGGAACCATTTGGTGTAATCAATTCTGATGATTATTACGGTGTTGAATCTTTCAGGATTCTTCATGATTTCCTTGTAAATGATAAGGACGACAATAATTACTGTATTGTTGGATATAAAATGGGAAACACCCTTTCCGATCATGGCCATGTTAACCGTGGCGTTTGCCGTGTGGATGATAAAGGCAACCTTGTGCATATCGTTGAAACAAGAATGATTTCCAAAAGGCCTGATGGGATATTTGCGCCGGGTGAAAAGGGCAGGGAAATTGAATTTACGGGTGATGAGATTGTCTCAATGAACCTTTTTGGCTTTAAGCCATCCTGCTTTAAATACCTGGAGGAGGAATTCATTAATTTCATAGAGAGAAGTGTGGGTGATCCGAAAGCCGAACTTGATATACCAACATCACTTGATGTTTACGTGAAAAAGGGAGAAATAAATATCCAGGTGCTTATGACCGAGGAGCGATGGTTCGGAGTAACATACCGTGAAGACAGGCCTTTTGTTGTGAGGAGCCTCCAGGAGAAGGTTGATAAGGGTATCTATCCCGAGAAGCTCTGGTAAGAGTTTTTTGCCTTAACTTACCTGTTCCCTTTCTTTACCAGTAAAAATCAAGCTTCAGAACAGTCTCATTTTTCAGCATGTCACGTACCCTGAGATCGAGGCGGTGTTTGCCGCCTCTTGATAAATATTCCGGATCGGGACTGTAGCTGAGGAGTGAGTTTTTAGGATCCCACTCAAAAAGCGCCCATTGTCCATCTATGAGAGCCTCATAATCACTTATTCCACTGAAATCATCACTTATTTTTATCTGCAACTCTTCATATTCACCCAGTGTGGCATTGTTTTTAAAACGGACAGGCATAACATTGGGAGCAATCGTATCAATTCCTATTGCATATATTCCCAGCTCACGTACAGATCCTTCAACAAAGCCCTCAGACCATGATCCTCCGGCATATGAGACCGTTGCCATATCATCATTTATGTAAACCAGGCACAGTTTATCCCTGAGTGCATCACTTACTCCGGGGGAAGGCCTGATAGCTATATTATACCCGCTGTGTACCGGGGTGTACCTGTTATGAACAAAGTGAATGTCTGATAAAAGATCACTCTTATGTAGTGGTGCTTTCCTGTAATCAAAATATATCGTGTCGTAAAAACAATCAGCAGGGAAGCTTAAGCTTATATCATGATGCCTGATTTCATTTTTTTGACCAAAGGGCATTAAAATACCCGCTTGTGGCACAGGCTCATCTTTTCGCACCGTATCTGATATTATACTGAATGTAACAGATGAATAATTATCATTAAAATCTGCAACACCTATTTCTATCTCGTGTAAGTCACCATCAGAAAATTCAATAATACCGTTATTAATAACGTGGTTATAAATACTCAGCCTGTTATTTGGTTCCAGGAATGTTTTCTGTATATAAACCGCGTTCCTCACTTTTTCTTCATAATCAATATGACTGTTGATATATCTCGTTTCAGAGAAGGAGAATTCATCTATGGCATGACTGTATATCAGTTTATCGTCCACCTTCAGGTTAACTATCCTGAGACCGCATTTATGCCAGCTGTTATCAAGATAGTCGTGGGCATGAATACCAAATCCCACCGGTCCCGACACCCTTAAGGGTTTATTCGAAATGACAGAGTACCTGCCCCTGCTTCCTCTTGTCCCGGCAATTAGTTTTTTATCAGAACCGTTAACCAGGGAACCGTTTTTTGCCGGGTATATGGCAACCGAATTAATTACAGGCTTTATATTATCTTCAATGTTATAAAATTGAAGGGGATCAATTGGTTTTTCACCGGATGATTGTCTTACTTCAAAGTGCAGGTGCGGGCCCATTGAGCTGCCCGTATTTCCTGAAAAAGCAATTACATCACCCTTATTTACAGTGAATTGCTTTGCATCCAGAAAAATATTAACTGCAAAACTACGCTTACTGTACTGTTGTTTCTTCACATAATCTTCTATCCCCGGAACAAACTTATCGAGGTGCCCGTATACCGTCGACATACCATTTGGATGCCTTATATAAAGTGCTTTGCCAAACCCGCCCGGACTTACAACGATACGGTAAACAAAACCATCGGCAGCAGCGTAAACCTTTTTGCCAGTAACCCCTTCGGTTTTAAAATCAACTCCCGAATGAAAGTGCCCCGCTCTTAGTTCGCCAAAATTGGCTGAAAGTATTAAGGGAATATCAAGTGGAGGATTTAGAATACTGGTTTTACCGGGTCCTTCAGTAACTGAGACGATAAAGAGGGCTATGAATAATTTGTGTAGCATCTGGCTTTTCTGCTTAATAATTTCAAAAATACATGCAAATCTATTACACTCAAGTCTTATGCCAAAGTATTGCACTTATTTTTTTGCAAATACAGAGAACAATGTTAATTTTGTATTAAATAAAACTCTATGACCGAGCGTGAAGTTGAAGAGCTTGCAATGCTTAAAAGGAAAGTTGAGGAATTGCTGGGCAGGTACATGGAAGCGATGGACAGGCTGGGCGATCTGAGGTCAGAGAAAGAAGAGCTGGAAAGAAAGCTACGTGAGAAAGAAAGTGAACAGACAGAACTTGAAAATAAATATAATAAACTGCAATTATCCGGTGCGATTAAGGGAGATGAAGAGAGTACCCTGCTTGCACGCAAAAGGATAAATAAGATGGTGCGGGAAATTGATAATTGTATTGCTCTTTTAAATAATATATAGTCAATGGATGATAAGCTTTCCATAAGGGTGAATGTGGCTGACAGGTATTATCCATTGAAAATAGGCAGGGATGAGGAAGAGAGGATCAGGAAGGCGGCCCGCCTGATCAACGAAAAGGTTCTGCAGTATAAGCAGAAATATGTAGATAAGGATATCCAGGATTTCCTTGCTATGGCAGCCCTACAGTATGTGATTCAGCTCCTCGAGGCAAATAAGATGGTTGACGACAGGGAGGTGTCACAGAATATAAAAGAGATATCAGACAGGATTGATGCTGTATTGATACATAAAGAGTAAGAAAGCGTTCTTTAATATAAAGATAAATTTATTGCCCGCATTGTTTCTTCATTCATTTTTGAAACTCAACACTTTAAAAATAGGAGTGAAGCTTAATGTGACTAGGACAGGCCTCATTCACGGTTCGCCGTGAATTCCGGGAGACCGGGACAGTGGAAGTCCGATCCATATTAGCAACTCCTTCCATGTCTAATGGGGTTTTTTTAAAGTTGAAGAAACTCTGCGGGTTTTCATTTTAAATAAATATACTATGATTGGATTAATAATATCACAGATAACACTTGGATTGACCGGTTGGCTTGTGTG
>JBNJHQ010000049.1:0-14616 GCA_051748705.1 Bacteroidota bacterium
CTTCGCCGAGCTCGCAGGCTCGGTTCCCCGAAGTTCTACTTCGGGGTTAGCGAGCACAAATAAAATAAACAAACAATCGATGATTTCTCGCAGCTTGCTGCGAGGAGAGTCAACTTAGCCCGGCATTCCAATGAGCAACAAGAAGAAAATATTAAATGTATGAATGAAACGATTAGCATAAATATCGACGGCAAAACGGTAGAAGCTGAAAAAGGATCAAACCTCCTGCAGGTGGCTCGCGATAACGGTATGGATATACCCGGATTATGTTACCACAGGAAACTGAGTCCTACCGGGGCATGCCGACTTTGCGTTGTGAAGATTGAAGGACAAAGGGGGCTGGTGATGGCCTGTACGGTAGCGGCCGAAGATGGAATGAAGGTGACCGCTTTTGATGATGAACTTAAAGAACTCAGGAAGCATACAATAGACTACCTGCTGGCTGAACATAATGATGAAACCGATGGCAGCTATCATGATGAGCTGCGGGAGCTGACCATGAGGTATGGACTGGAGAAACAGGCTGATCGCAATTATCCAAACATAAGCAGGGAGCTGGGCTTTGGTGTGGATAACTCTTCACCCGTATTGACTTATGATGCATCAAAATGCATTAAGTGCTTCAGGTGCATAAAAGCCTGTTATGAGGTACAGGGTAAGAATGTGCTTTCATTTTCAATGCGTGGCATAAAATCGCATATAATTGCCGGTTTTGACCGCTGGTATGAATCCGAATGTGACGGTTGTGGTGAATGCATCCAGCTGTGCCCAACCGGTGCAATAGTGGAAAAACCACACAGGGAAAGCATCAAACTGGATGATATTGACAGGAAGGTGATAACTACCTGCCCCTACTGCGGTGTAGGTTGCCAGATTGAACTACTGGTAAAGGATAATAAAATACTCAGGGTTAATGGTGTTGAAGGCGTATCGCCCAATGATGGCCGCCTGTGCGTGAAAGGAAGATTCGGCTACGATTATGTCAATCACGGCGATAGGCTCACCAGGCCTTTAATTAAGCGCAATGGTAAATTTGAGGAGGCAAGCTGGGATGAAGCAATGGACCTGGTTGCCGCCAGGCTGGGATCAATCAAAAAGGAATCCGGTCCGGGAGCCCTTGCAGGATATGCTTCAGCCAAATGCACAAATGAAGATAATTATCTGTTCCAGAAATTTATCAGGATCGTCTTTGGTAATAATAATATAGATTATTGCACACGGCTCTGTCATGCCTCCACGGTAACGGCTATGCTCAGGTCAATAGGTGACGGGGCAGGGAGTAACAGTATAGAAGATTTTGAAACAACAGATTGCCTCTTTGTTACAGGTAATAACATCATTGACACACATCCCGTTACTGCAACATATGTAAAGGCAGGTAAAAGGAGGGGTAGCAAAATTATTGTCTGCGACCCTAAATGGACACCGCTGGTCAAATACGCCGATATATGGCTCCAGCCACGCCTGGGTACCGACGTGGCACTGCTGAATGGCATGATAAAACAGATCATTCATGACGGGGATACAGATGAGAAATTTATAGGGGAAAGAGTCAAGGGAGGGATGATAGCCTTTGAAGAGCTCAAATTACTTGTTGATAAATATACCCCTCGTATCGTTGAGGATATAACAACAGTGCCGGCTGAGAAAATGATTGATGCAGCAAGGATGTATGCCAGGGCAGATACTGCAATGATCGCTACAGGCATGGGTTTGAGCCAACAGGTGACGGGGACCCATAACGTGTTCTCACTTATAAATATGATGCTCATTACGGGGCAGATAGGAAGGGAGAGATGCGGGATAGATCCTCCCCGGGGTCAGAATAACGTGCAGGGAGCAACAGATGTGGGCTGTTCACCAGTCGCCTATCCCGGCTATATCCCGGTTGAGGATGAAGAAAACCGCAGGCGGATTGCTGATTTATGGAATATTGATTTTGATAAGCTGCCGTCCGAACGCGGACTATCAACAGTTGAAATAATGAATGAAGCACATAAGGGCAATATTAAAGGTATGTATATCATGGGAGAAAACCCTATGGTGACTGATCCCGATCTTAATCATACGGCCGAAGCCCTGGAAAAGCTTGATTTCCTCGTCGTACAGGATATATTCCATACCGAAACAACCTTATATGCAGATGTAATCCTGCCTGCTTCCTCCTATGCCGAGAAAGACGGGACTTTTGTAAATAGCGACAGGCGTGTGATAAGGGTGAGGAAAGCAGTTGAGATGCCCGGTGACACAAGGGAAGATTGCGCAATCATCCTTGATCTGGCCGGACGTATGGCTTATAATATTGGTGAGTATAATAATGCTTCTGAAGTGTTCGATGAAATTGCCCTGGCAGCCCCCATAATGGCGGGAATATCATATGACAGGATAGAGCATGAAGGGATCCAGTGGCCATGCCCGGACAAAAACCATCCCGGAACGTCCACCCTCTTTCTTGATAAGTTCAATACAGATGACGGAAAAGCCATCCTTAACCCTGTTGACCATATTGAACAAACAGAAAAAACAACTAAGGACTATCCCTTTATTCTTAATTCCGGCCGCATCCTTTACCAGTATCACTCGGCTACAATGTCCAGAAGAAGTAAAGCACTCAATGACTATGCCAATGAAGCCTATGTGCTTATGAACATGATCGATGCAGATAATTTCGGATTTAAAACAGGCGATAAGGTGAGGGTTTCAAATAAGAGGGGCGAACTGGTGACCGTTCTGCGTGAAAGCGATGAGGTGGCAGTGGGAGAGCTGTTCATGCCCTGGCATTTCTCTGAAGCACTTGTCAATAATCTTACCCGTGCCGAACTGGATCCTTATTCCAGGATAGCACCATTTAAATTGTCGGCCTGTAAAGTTGAAAAAGTAAAATAATTAATCATGAAAAAGTTGAAAACACTGTCTTTTTTACTGTTGATACTTATTACGGCCTGTACAAACTATCGTAAGTATGAAGATGTGGATTATGAGGAACAGGAACCGCGCGACTGGGAAAACCATGCTGTGTTCAATAAAAACAGGGAATTGCCCCATGCAACAATGCTGAGTTACCCTGATGAAGAATCAGCTTTAAAAGGAGAAAATAATAACAGCCCCAGGAATATGAGCCTGGATGGAAAATGGAAATTTAACTGGGTTAAGACACCGGGCGAAAGACCTTACTGGTTCTTTAAGGATAATTTCGACACCAGGGAATGGGATGAGATAAAGGTGCCCTCCAACTGGGAACTGGAAGGATACGGTATACCTTTCTATGTTAATACAGGTTATGGCTTTGAGATTAACCCGCCCTATATCGACCATGAATGGAACCCGGTTGGCTCCTATAAAAGGTCATTCACCCTGCCGTCAGAATGGAAGGGTATGGATATATTCCTGCAATTCGGTGCTGTGAGTTCCGCATTTTATTTATGGATTAATGAGGAAGCTGTCGGTTACAGCCAGGGGAGTAAAACACCTGCTGAATTCAATATAACGGATTATGTGAGGAAAGGAAATAACACTATTGCCGTTGAAGTATACCGCTGGTGCGACGGCAGCTACCTTGAAGACCAGGATTTCTGGAGGCTGAGCGGTATACAGAGGTCTGTCTTCCTGCATGCCAGGCCTGCTGCCAGGATAGCCGATTATTTCGTAAGGGCAGGCCTGGATGAGAATTACGAAAACGGTGTAATGGACCTGGATGTGGAGATAAGCTGTGATGATGAAAATGTGGGAACGGTATATACACTTGAATATAAGTTGCTCAGTGAAGACAGGCTGCTGGCAACGAAGCAGAAGGAGTTGAGCTGTAAAGCCGGGCCGGAAGCGCTTAACTTCACTGCTGTGATCGAAGATGTCGATAAATGGAGTGCTGAGAACCCCCATCTCTATAAGCTGGTCCTCACGCTGCGCGATGCTAAAGGAGGGATGCTTGAAAGCATAAGCAGCAATGTCGGGTTCAGGTCCGTTGAGATCAGTGATTCAAAACTGTATATTAACGGTGAATATGTATACCTCAAAGGGGTTAACCTGCATGAACACCACGATGCAAAGGGACATGTGACAGACATGGAAACCATGCTTCAGGATATTTTTATGATGAAAAGCCATAACATAAATGCTGTAAGGACCTCTCACTATCCGCAGCCCGAACTGTGGTATAAACTATGTGACAAGTACGGTCTTTACGTCATCGATGAAGCCAACATCGAGTCACACGGCATAGGATATAATAAGGATGTAACCCTTGCACACCGCCCTGAATGGGAGGCTGCCCACCTCGACAGGGCTGTGAGAATGGTGGAAAGAGACAAAAACCATCCCTCCATAATAATATGGTCGATGGGGAATGAGGCCGGTGACGGACAAAATTTCGTGCAGATATATAAGTGGATGAAAGAAAGGGATAAAACACGGCCGGTTCAGTATGAAAGAGCTGAAAAGATCACCAATACCCCTGAGCATCATACTGATATATGGTGCCCCATGTATGCCGGGATAGAATATTTTGAAAACTATGCAGCGGACAGCAGGAGCTACAGGCCCCTCATAATGTGCGAATATGCCCATGCAATGGGCAACAGTGTCGGTAACCTGCAGGACTACTGGGACGTGATAGAGAAATACCCCTTGCTGCAGGGAGGTTTCATCTGGGATTGGGTAGACCAGGGCTTGCTGAAGACAAATGATGATGGTGAGGAATACTGGGCTTACGGGGGCGATTTCGGACCTGAAGGGGTGCCCAGCGACGGTAATTTCTGTATTAATGGCCTGGTATGGCCCGACAGAACAGCTCATCCTGCCCTACAGGAGGTTAAAAAGGTTTACCAGTATGTCGATTTTGAATTCCAGGATGCAGAACAGGGTGTGGTCAAAGTGCATAATAAATATAATTTTACCGCTTTCGATAATTTCCTGCTCAAGTGGAGCCTGGTTAATGACGGAAAGGAGATAAAGTCAGGTGAACTGGCCAATATACGATTATTACCCGGGGTAAAAGGACTGGTGAACATACCCTACGAAAGGGAAGACATAGCAGGTGATGCTGAAATATTCCTTAACCTGGCCCTTGCCGGTAAAGAAAAATGGACAATCCTGCAGAAAGGTCATATATACGCAAATGAACAATTGCTCGTTTCAGAGGCCGATAAAACCTTTATGCCTCCCCCCGATTCGGGTGAAGCATCCTTAAGTGATCATGGCGACAGGCTTGTTATCAGTGGCCCGGATTTCAGTTTCGATATTGATAAAACAAGCGGAAGTATTACTTCTATGAAGGTTGGCGACAAACAACTTGTAAAAGAAGGGCTTATGCCCGACTTCTGGAGGCCCATGACGGATAATGATTATGGTAACGGCCTTGATAAGAGGGCTGCAGTCTGGAAATATGCCGGGAAAAATGTAAGTGTCAATTCTTTCGGGAGCGAAAAACTTGATGACGGTTCAGTGTTGCTTACCGTGGTAATGGATATACTTGATGAGTCCGGATCAGAGCTGGCGGAGGAAACAATCAGCTACAGGATCTTTGGCTCCGGTGACATGCTTGTTGAGGTCGATTTCAGGAAGAGCAGCAGGGAGCTGCCCGAACTGCCCAGGGTGGGACTACAGATGCAGCTTGGGGCTGAGTTTGATAACCTGGAGTGGTATGGGCGGGGGCCCCACCATAATTATGCTGACCGTAAAACATCCGCTTTCGTGGGTATTTATTCAGCTAAAGTAGCAGAACAGTATGTCCCTTATATCAGACCCCAGGAAAACGGCTACAAAACAGACACCAGGTGGTTCAAACTAACAGATGACCAAGGGAATGGTCTCCTGGTGCGAGGCAGGCCCCACATATGTTTTGCAGCCCTGCATAACCTTCATCCGGACTTTGCGTCCCCGGGAAACCTGGCTGTTAACAGGCCGGATGCTGGAGAAGTAAATACTCATACTGTTGATATCAAAGCGCGTGACCTGGTGGCTGTAAATATTGATTACGGTCAGCTTGGAGTGGGCGGTGATAATTCATGGGGCGCAAGAACACACCCGCAGTACAGTCTGCTTGATGATCAGTATTCATATTCATTCTGGATAAAGCTGATAAAAGGCGAATAAAAAAAGACAGGTGGTGTGGAGCTCCAGGCCCACACCATTATTTTTTTCAGGGCATGTTAAAAAAGATACCCGCGCCGGAGCGAGTTCTCAATATTTCATTTATATTTAACGCTTTTAACCCAAAAACTAACTAACTGATGGAATCTAATCCCAACGATTACCACATTAGCTTCTTTAGACCCACCACAGATAGTGCAAGACGCAACAGGAACATGGTTGTCCAGTTTGTTCTGATCTGGGCTGTGGCCATTTTTGGCTTCCAGATATTACTGAAAGTCATTGAGAAGCCAACACCTGAACCGGCCTGGCATACATACCACTCGGTATGGCCTGAGATTAAAGCCGGCTCTGCCAGTGCCGAGCAGATGAAAGCTGCATCACAGTCTGCTCTGTCCGTACTCGGTAAGGTAGCTATTGACCCCGTTCACAGGGCTGCCCTGGATAACATGGTGAGCTGGTCAGCTTATAATATTGCAGGAGAAGAACAAAAGACGATGTTGATGGAAAAGCTTGAAATCTTTGAAAACGTGGCTGCCACAACAGACGATCCTACTGCAGTTGATTATGTGGAAGCGAAAAAAGAACTCATTCCTATACTTCAGGAGATATATGGACTTGCACCATCCGATGTGAGGGGAAGAATCGCAGCTGTAGAGATAAATTCTTCGATGATGCAATCCTTCGGTGATGAGAACAAAATGATCGTCAGTGAAGCTATGGACCTTTACCTTGTACATAACAGGTCAGTACTGACTGATACAAGGTTCCTGGGCTTCCCCTTTCATTATTTCTATACGGCTGTCTTCCTGCTTATATTATTTGTCGGACTGTGCTGGCTCTACTGTGTAAGGACAGATATGTTCAACAGGAAATATGGCGTGCAAGACTAAGAGAAAAAATCAAAAAATCTCCTGAAAATGAAAAAGATACTTCTACCCTTCATAATATTTTTACTACTTCCCTCACTTATGCAGGCAGCCACCGGGGCAACTCAACTGGAAGGCGGCTTCAAGGTAGGGCCTGCCATTATATTGATAACTATACTTATTCTTTTTGTCCTTGTCGGAATATTTTTCAGGGCAAAGGACACAACTGATTTCTATGCCGCCGGGCGTAGCATATCCAGGGTTGGCTCAGGTATGGCCATCGCTTCGAACTGGATGAGTGCCGCTTCATTCCTTGGAATGGCCGCTCTTATGTATGGCTCGGGCTATCACGGTCTTGCCTACGTGGTTGGCTGGACGGGGGGCTATGTGCTATTGCTGATACTTATGGCCGGACAGATAAGAAAATATGGAAAGTATACAGCGGCTGATTTTATTGGTGATCGCTATTATTCGAAAGGATTAAGAGCGGTGGGAGCCATTATTGCCATACTTATATCCATTTCATATTGCGTAGGCCAGTTTGGAGGTATCGGTCTGATGTTCAAATGGGTGATGGGTATAGATTACGGACTTGCAGTTATTATCGGCGGCACCGTGGTGCTGACCTATACACTTATCTCCGGTATGCTGGGGGTAACAAAAAACATGCAGATACAGTACATAATAATAATAATATCATTCCTTATACCCCTTTTCATACTCACATTCAAGTTTGACTATTTCTGGTTACTTCCCCAGATAGGCTACGGATCAGTGGTATCAGATGTAGTGGCAGGACTCCCGGTGAATGAAACCAGGGAGCTGGTCAATTCACTGGGACATGATTTTGCCATAGTGCCATCACCTGAATTTGCAATGCCATGGGATCCCCCGACAGGACAGACATTCTTCCAGTGGATTGCCATAGCTTTTTCACTTATGATAGGTACTGCCGGATTGCCTCATGTAATTCAGAGGTTTTATGTTGTGCCAAAGGCAAGGGATGCCAGGTGGTCAGTTGTCTGGGGCCTGTTTTTTATCTGCATACTGTACTGGAGTGCACCTGCTTATGCAGCCTTCGGTAAGATACTGTCGGCTCACCCCGAAGTGGGGACTCTGGCAAAGGATGCTATAGTGGTATACACCGCACAGCTGGGAGATATACACCCTCTTATAGTGGGTTTCCTTGCAGCCGGAGGGGTGTCATCGGCATTTTCAACTGTTTCAGGACTGCTCGTGGCAGGCTCCTCAGCTTTTGCTCACGACCTGTATGTAAGGGTGATCAATCCCGCTGCAAGCCCCCGGAGCCAGCTGCTCTATGCCAGGCTTGCTACAGTGCTGATGGCAATTATAGTTACACTTATAGCACTCAAGGATTTTGCCCTTATAGCTCAGCTTGTGGCAGTGGCATTTTCACTTGCCGGCTGTACCATATTTCCCCTGTTCCTGCTCGGGATATGGTGGAGCGGGTCAAACAAGCAGGGTGCCATTGCGGGTCTGGCAACAGGAGGCCTGGTATCGGTAATAGCAATAAGCTATTTTATTGCCGGGAAATCAGGTGTGCAACTGCCGGCTCACGACTTTATCAGTTACTGGCTTGAAGCATGGTACTTTGCCTGGATAGGTGCACCGCTGTCAATACTGGTAAATATTATAGTTTCAAAATTAACCAGCCCGACACCGCTGGAAATAAGAAAATTTCTTATTGAACAGGTTCATAGTTGATGGTATTGTTCAAAAATAAAGCTACAGGGGCACTCATTGTAATAATGATTGCCCTTGTTATAAGCGGACTCTTTATCGCGAAAAAATATTACGGTTCTGTCAACAGGGCAGTCGACCCAAGGATAGTGCCGGCCAGGGAATTATATGCAAAATACGATAATTATGCCAGGGAGGGTGACTATCATAAGATATTTGCCCTCCTTGACTCGGTGGAATCTGTTTATAAGGACTATCCGCACTATGAAAATTCCTTTGAGCTTGGCGTAATACATAATAACAGGGCAGCAGCTTATATTACCATATTTTTGTTCGGCGACAGCATACGTGCCGATTATAACCCCTTTTCAGAGATTGACCCTGATTCACTGCTGAACATGGCCGAAGCAGAAGTTAATAAGGCAATATCACTGTATGAAGGATGGCTTGAAAAATACGGAGCTAGCAGCAGTGAGGACATAAGAGAGATGATAGACGATGATTTCAAAAGGAAGATGCCGGCACAGGACCCCGCAATATTAGAAAAATTCCTGGAGGCCCGGGCAGAAGAGATCATCAGGGCAGTCGAAGAAACTGACAGGAGGCTCTCGGTTTGCTATACAAACCTGGGTGTGATAAAAAGACAGAGAGGAGAATATGAACAGGCTGTGAGATGCTATGAGAAGGCACTGGGCCTGTGGGACAGAAACCTGAGTGCGGAGAATAATATGAATATTCTCCTTGGTAAACCCTTGAAAAAAAGGAATATTATTCAGAAAATGTTCCCCCCGGAGAAATAGAATAAAGTGAAAAGATAAAAATTCAGGATATGAAGAAAACAGGAATTCTATTTATTGCACTTTTGGCAGTGTTACCCCTTAGTGCCCAGGAAGACTCAAAATTTGGTATTACCTGGTCAGGATTTGTGAAGAATGATTTTTTCTTTGACAGCAGGCAGACGGTAGCTGCCCGCGAAGGTCATTTTTTATTATGGCCCGCAGCTGAAAATACAGACCTTAATGGTGATGACATAAATGCAAAGGCAAATTTCAACTTCCTCGCCATTCAGTCGAGGCTTAAGGCAGCGATAAGCGGACCGGATGCATTTGGTGCAAAAACATCGGGTGTTATAGAAACCGACTTTTTTGCGCAGACTGATGGCAATATCAACCTGCTGAGGCTCAGACATGCATTTGTAAAACTTGATTGGACAAACATTGAATTACTGGCAGGACAGTTCTGGAACCCGCTTTTTGTTACAGAGTGCTTCCCGGGTACTGTTTCCTTTAATACAGGGGCCCCCCTTCAGTCCTTTTCCAGGAACCCACAGATCAGGCTTAGCTTTAAATCGTCGAACTTTCAACTTATGGCTGCCGCATTGTCACAGAGGGATTATGCCTCACGGGGAGAGGATGGAGTGAGCTCAGCCTACCTTCGTAATTCCGCTACGCCGGATATGCACCTGCAGGCAATGTACAGCTCTGTTGATCCTCAAAGCAACACGGGATTTGTTGCTGGTACAGGACTTGCCTATAAGACCATTGTACCCCGTCTTGAAAATGCAATTGGACCGCTAAGCCTGTTTAAGGTTGATGAAAAGGTGGGGGGACTCTCAGCCATCGGCTTTGTAAAATTGCTGACTGATCCCCTTACCCTGAAAGCACAGCTCAGATATGGTGAAAACCTGGCAGATGTGCTGGCAATAAGTGGTTTCGCGGTGAAAGATATTGTGGATAATATTACAGGAGAACAATCATATACGCCTTTAAGAAGTATGACATTCTGGGGCGAGATACATACAAACGGTTCGAAAATACAGGCCGGCCTGTTTGGCGGATTCTCAAGAAACATGGGAACAAAGGAAGAAATGTCAGCCCCCGGTAACGATGTTTATGGCCTGGCAACAAATATAAGCTTTCTCTACAGGATCTCACCCAGGATAATAATTAACTCGGGTAAAACACGCCTGGCCCTTGAGCTTGAATATACTTCTGCAAGCTACGGATCAGACTATGATACCAATTATGTTCCCGCCAATACCAGCACCGTAAATAATTTAAGGGCTCTGCTGGCTGTGTATTACTTTTTCTAATTCGTATCTTAGTAAAGAAAAAAGCGGGGAAACCCGTGCCTCAACTATGGCTAGCGGTGGTGTAAATAAATTCCTGGTCAGTATAGTACTTCCCTCGGTACTTGCAATTGTATTGTTTGTACTTTCTTTCTACCTGGTCCTTATACCTCTTTTTAAAAATAATATGATGGACAGGAAAAAGGAGATGATAAGTGAATTGACAAATACCGCCATCAGCCTTGTACGGGAGTATTATGACGATTATCGCTCAGGTATATTGCCGGAGGACGAAGCAAAGTCGCTGGCGGCAGAAAGGGTGGGCCAGATGAGGTACGGTGAGGACAGGAAGGACTATTTCTGGATTACAGATATGAGGCCCTGGATGGTGATGCACCCATACAGGAAAGAACTCAACGGTACTGATCTTTCAGATTATACCGATACCGAGGGTAAGAAGTTATTTATGGAAGCCGTTAAACTGGTTGAAAAGGAAGGTGAAGGCTTCATAGATTATTTGTGGCAGTGGAAGGATGATACAACCATGATAGTGCCAAAACTGTCATATGTTAAAGGATTTGATGAGTGGCAATGGGTAGTCGGAACAGGGATATACCTCGAGGATGTAAAGCAGGAAATTAAACTGATCGAGAGAAACCTTCTCTGGATAAGCTTTCTTATTATATTGATTATTGCACTTGCTCTTGCATATATAAACAGGCAGAGCATGATGATTGAAAGAAAACGAAGGGAGGCAGAACAGAAGCTTCTGCTGTCAAGACAGAAATATAAATCACTTGTTGAGGCATCTTCCGAAGGAACACTGATGGTAAGTGAGGGAAGTATTATTTATGTCAACCAGAAATTCCTTGAGCTCAGCGGTTTTGAGCGGCAGGAGATAATGGGTAAGGATGTAAGCGCTTTATTTGATATGGAATGGTCGGAGATCACTGATTCATTCAGCGACCCGGGACGGTCAGTAAGCTTTGAAACATCGATCAGGTGCAGTGATGGTACGGAGCTACAGCTCGTCGTTTCTGCATCGAGGGTGACTCATAACAACAATTATGACTATATCCTTATCGTAAAGGAGCCGGGCAGGGCCGACAGGCTTCAGGAGGACAGGATCAAATTAGATCATGATATCCGCACGACACTCCTCCTGATGAACCAGCAGGCCGGTAATCTGAAAAGTGACTTCATAAGCTGTGGCACATCAACAAGTATTGCTGAGGCGGCACGACTGATGGTACGTAAGAAAGAAGAAGTAATTTATGTGAAACAGGACAGGCAGATTATAGGTGTGGCAGGCTTGTCCGATTTTTTGGCCCGGCAGCTGGCTGAAGGACTCGATCCGGAAAAGCCTGTAACTTCGATTATGTCAGCTCCCGTGATTTCAGTTGCCGAACATGAGCTTATCCATGATGCTATTATCAGGTGCCAGACCTCTAAAGTTACTCATCTGCTGGTCAGGAATAAATCCGGTGAATATACCGGTCATATATCATATAAGCGATTGCTCGAAACCCAGATGAACTATACAGGGATGCTCACCGGGGAGATAAAAAAATCTGAGAGTGCAGCGGAAATGGCCACGGTATACAGGAAAATGAATGTCCTGGTTGATGCCTTTATCGAAAGCGGCGTTAAAACGGAAAGCATAACCAGGGTTATATCAAATATAGCAGACGCTATCAACAGGAGAATAATTGAGTTGCTTATTGAGAAGGAGGGACAGCCTCCGTGCAGTTTTTGTTTTATAGCAATGGGAAGCCAGGGCCGGGGTGAACAAACCCTTGTTACCGACCAGGATAACGGGATAATCTTTGATGACAGCTGCGGAGATAATGAAAGAGCAATGGAATATTTTACAAAGCTCGGTAAGAAGATAAATGATGACCTGGATAAGGTGGGATACAATTATTGTGACGGAAATTTCATGGCCGGAAACCCTGAATGGTGCCTGCCCCTGGACGCATGGAAGGAATTATACAGCGACTGGGTGAACAACAGTGATCCTCAAAGCCTTCTTGATGTAAGTATATTCTTTGATTTCAAACCGGTGTACGGCGAAACAGACCTTGCAAAAGAGCTGAGAGAACATATTAATAAAATCACCAGGGATAAGGCAACTTTCTACTACCACCTGTCACAAACCGTAACCAGGTTTAAACCACCTGTAGGTATTTTCGGACAAATAGTGGGTGAACATGACTCACCCGACAGTAAGCTTGTTGATATAAAGAAGATACTTATGCCGGTTACCGGTTTTGCAAGGATATATGCAATAAAAATGATGGTAGCCGGGACCAATACACTTGAACGGCTTGAAAGCCTGAGAGGGACAGAAGGTTTGCCCGATTCTTTCCTTGATGAAACCGTGCAGGCCTATAATATGCTTATGACATCGCGACTGTCCCAGCAGGCACGACAGCTGATGGATGGTGAAGACCCGCTTAATACCATAGATGTGAATCAATTGACAGATATCGAGAAATCGACACTAAAAAAAGTCCTTTCTTTAATTAACGAACTTAATATCAAACTGAAATCCGATTTCAAGGGGATTTTGTAAGTGATGCTCCAGGGCTCGCAACACCAGCTTGCTGTCGCAAGACTAAATAAGATTTTTTATATATTGCGTCTTTATGACAAACTTAAATTAATTACCATGAAAACATTTGCTGCCATTATTGTAATGACATTTTTTGCAACGAGTGCTTTTTCCCAGGGCGAAGACGAGAAAAAAGCGATTAAAGAAGTTATTAATGACTCTTACGTTGAGGCAATACAGAACAGGAAGAGTATAGAAAATATTGAAAAAGGATTTCATCCGGGCTTTAACCTGTTGGGAGTTGACAACCAGGATAACCTTACCAAATACCCCATTTATACATGGTCAGCAAATACCAGGAAAGCTGTGGATGCCGGTCAGTTGCCGGAGCTGGAAACCTCTGCCAAATACCCTATGATTGATATTACTGGTAATGCTGCAGTGGCTAAAGTTGAACTGTTCAGGGGAGGTAAACAAATATTTACTGACTATCTCAGCCTCTATAAATTTGATGACGGCTGGAAGATAGTCAGTAAGATATATTACAGGATACCGCAGGAATGATTCCATCCCGGGCCTGTCGGGAAGAATGATATTTTTAGTATTTTACCCTGGCCGGCATCTCATCGCTTAATGCTTTTGCCGTTTTTACCAGCCTGATAAACTCCGACCGGTACCCTTCTTCATCGTCGCCCATGGCATTGCGGGCTATTTCTATTACGGAATCAAAACCAGCATTTCCCCTATGTTCCGAATCGCGCAGAACCATGCCGAAAGCGGCAACGGCGGCTGAAAATCTCATGTTATCAGATGCCCTTGTAAAAGGTGCTAAGTCCTCTTTGTAAGGTATCTCCATCAGGATACTTTTACTTCCCCCTGGCTTCTTGTACCTGAGCTTAATTGTCATGAATTCTTCGCTTGCCCTGCTACCTTTGACTTCACGTTCCGACTGGTACTTCAGCGGGTCAATTGATGGTCCCTGCTCACCGGCCCCGGCAGGTACAAGTTCGTACAGGGCGGTAACTGTATGGCCAGCTCCCATCTCTCCTGCATCCTTCCTGTCATCATTGAAATCTTCATCGTTGAGAAGGCGGTTTTCGTAGCCTATAAGCCTGTAGGATTTAATCTTTGCCGGGTTGAATTCAAGCTGGAATTTTACATCTTTCGCTATGGTAAAAAGGGTGCCTCCAAATTCACTCACAAGCACCTTTCTTGCTTCCTGGATATTATCAATATAGGCATAATTGCCATTTCCTTTATCGGCTATTATCTCCATCTTATCATCCTTGTAATTACCCATTCCGAATCCAAGCACTGTAATATAAATACCCTCATCA
>JBNJHQ010000050.1:0-3884 GCA_051748705.1 Bacteroidota bacterium
AGCATAGGCGTAACCGGATTGAAAATTATTCTTTTCAGCAAGGGGGTCAACACTTGTAAATCTTGCTAAAGCTGGGTCGTAGAACCGGAAGCCGTAATCGTACCAATTTAAGTCCATCTCTTGCTGATATTCCTTGCCGTTAAATTTATATTTGTAATCATCAGTATAGCCATTGTTCTCTCCGAACAGATCTGATTCGGACACCTGGATAGGCCTGGTGCCCCGGGTGGATGATTGCATTAACTTCATTATTGTGGTGATCAAGTTATAAATGTAATAACTATCCCTTATTATTCCCAAACAATGTATAATACCTTAGTCATAATTTCACTTTATCGATACGTTTAGATTTCATTAGAATAATTCATCTTGTTGCAGCCTATCAACATTTTTTGTAATTTTACATTAATCAATTGAGGCTTTGTCTAATCATAGTATTTATGGAAACCTTAAGAATACAATATATAGAGAATAACCTGGGAGAAAAGGTTGCTGTAATTTTACCTATCGATGATTATAACGAAATTATAGAAAGGCTGAAAGAGCTCGATGTAACATTAACAAACCTTCCTAAAGAGTATGAGATTCCGCAAGCTCATCAGAAACTGGTAAGTGAGCGTTTTAAAAAAGTAAGGAAAGACCCTGACAGGCTCCTGGACTGGGACAAGGCTAAAGAAAAGCTCAAGACCTGATGAAAAAATTCAAGGTGAAGATCGACCCCGAAGCGCTTATCGATATCCAGGAAGCCACCGACTGGTTTAACGAACAGCAGCCTGAGCTGGGGGAGAGATTTCAGAGTATTACCGTTAAACAAATCGACAGCCTTAGTAAAGACCCTCATATTTATGCCGTAAGGTACGAAGAGGTCCGCTGCATGATCGTTGAGAAGTTTCCCTTTATGGTGCATTACTATATCAATGAACCAGACCGTACCGTTGAAGTATTAGCCGTAATAAACACCGGAAGGAACCCAAGGATCTGGCTCGAGAAGACTAAACGAAAAAGTTGAAACAATTAAATGAAGTCAAAATTAAACGACCATGAACCGGGCTTGCGAGCTCACGAAGTAATTTAAAATTTTTAAACGAATGAAAACAATAATACCATTCTTAAGCTTTCTGCTGGTGAGTATGACATTAATCGCCCAGGAATATGTGAGTGTTGATTCAGAAATCAGTGCTGTGACCGTCTTTCCTGACAGGGCCCAGCTAACAAGGGAAGCGACCCTTAACCTCGAAAAGGGCAAAACGCTGCTGAGAATAGCTGGTTTATCATCCCATATCGAAGCATCAAGTATCCAGGTGAGTGGACAGGGTGAATTTATGATAATAGCTGTTAACCCACGTATGAACTATCTTGAACCAACGGAAGAATCTGAAAAAGTGAAGAAACTGCGTGCCCGGGTAAGGGAACTGAATATCATGATTGAAGATGAAAAGACGGAAATAGATATATTGAGGGAGAAGGAAAATTTTCTTGTAGCAAACAGGGTTGTTACAGGAAAAAATGAAAGTATAAATGCCACTGAACTAAAGAATATCAGCGAGCTTTATATTTCTTCCATTGAATCGGTCAGAAAAGGTATAGTTCAGAGGAACAGGCTAATAAAAGAATATGAAGAAGAGAAACAGGCTATTGAAAATCAGTTAAACCATAGCCTCCGTGAATCGAGAATGCCCAGCTCCGAAGTGATGGTATCTGTTTCTGCACCATCGGCATGCAAAGGAAAATTAACTCTCAATTACCTGGTCACCAACGCAGGATGGTACCCTTCCTATGATATCAGGGTTGATGATATCTCCAGCGATGTGCTGATCTCTTACAAGGCAAACGTATATCAGAATACGGGCAGAGACTGGGAGAATGTAAGATTCAGTTTCTCCACCGCCAGCCCCTCAGTCTCAGGTGACATTCCGGTATTGATGCCATGGTACCTTAATTTTTATTCGCCGCCCGTAATTTATAACTATAAATCAGCGAGAAGCGCAGCCCGGCCGGAAGAGCAGAAAATTAAGGCCGATGAGGAAATGCTTTTTGAGGATGACATTCCATTGACTGAAGCAGCAGGACCTCCTGTCAATATTATTACCTCTCAGACAAGTTTTTCTTTTGAGGTCGACATAGCGCAAAATATCAGATCCGATGGCAAGATAAACACGATTGAATTACAGCAGTTAGCAGCCGAAGCTCATTACAGCTATGTCAGCGTACCCAAATTGCGGGAGGAAGCTTTCCTCACGGCTTATATACCCGAATGGGAATCATTAAACCTGCTGAACGGCGAGGCAAATATATATTTCGGAAATACTTTCACAGGCAACACGATGTTAAACACGGGACAGATATCCGATACACTTGAAGTCTCACTGGGCAGGGACAATAGCATTACCGTTAAAAGGGAAATGCGCAGGGAATATACAGTGGTCAGGACGCTGGGAAGCAATCGCATTGAAACACGGTCATTTGAGATAAGCATAAGAAACAATAAATCATCTGACATAGACATCCTTGTATACGACCAGTTGCCGGTCTCCCAGAACAAGGATATCGAAGTTGAAGCAACTGAGCTTTCCGGTGGAATAGTAAATGAGGTGAGCGGGGAAATAAAATGGAAGGCCACCATAGCTGCCGGAAGTTCAAAGGATTTCATACTGACCTATACGGTGAAATACCCAAAAAACCAGAAGGTCATACTTGAATGAGGATGGTCCCCGCCCGGATCATTCCCCTTTGCAGAGGCTTGGTGCGCAGGGCGGGAAGCACAGCTTCATAACTTAACTTTCATCGCTTTCCTCCCAGCCCTGGGCTTTCAGTTCGGCAAGGCTTCCATCCTGGAGAACCAGGCTGTTGCCCTGGTCCTGCGACACAAGGTGCCCGATTATACTCAAGCCTTCTGTTTTCTCAATTTTTGCATGCTGATTCACCGGGACGGTAAAAAGGAATTCAAAATCGTCACCCCCGTTAAGTGCTGCTATCAGCGGTTCAAAGCCTAATTCTTTACCCGCTGCCGCCGTATCCCTGGCAATGGGTAGCCTGTCATGGTAAATCCTGCATCCCATACCTGTTTCCCCGGATATATGTATAAGCTCTGATGCCAGGCCATCTCTTATGACTCTCATTGCACCTGTCCCCAATCCTTCTTTTTTGAGCTGATCCAGCAAGCCTGTATTCAGCTCCGGCTTAAGCTGCCGGCCAATAACATATTCAAATCCTTCCAGCCTGGGTTGTGCACCACCGGTACTCTCGAAAACCTTCCTTTCCCGTTCAAGCAGCTGCAGGCCCAGGAAAGCAGCACCAAGGTCGCCTGTGACACAGATAAGATCTGTTTCCTTCGCTGTTTCATGCCTGAAACCATTGGCTTTCTTTCCTTGAGAAGCAATACTTAAAGCCAGGCCCGTAAGTGAGCTGCTGATATCCAGCGAAGATATCTTCAGATCATACCTCTTGCATGCAATTGAGATCCCTTCAATAATGTTCTCAATATCCTCCCTTTTAAAACGGGTACTGACACCAATGCTTATACTGAGCTCTGCCGGGATAAGGCTCCTGCAGTAAATATCGGCTATTGAATCCACCACCGCCTTATAGCCAAGGTGCTGAAGCGGGAAATATACCAGGCTGAAATGTATGCCTTCGAGGTACAGTATATCTGAAACAGAACTTTCGGACCCGGGGTCATCAAATATATCTGCATACTTATTTCTTAATTCATTTATCAGGATAAATTTTCCCAGTCCCTGTTTCTTTGATTCTTCCTTTTCCGGCATGCCTTAAAATTTTATGCAAAGGTAAAACAAGAATGTGATATATTAAATGCAGTGAAGGACTAATCGCCGGAGACAAGAAGGGAATAGAGGGCTGGCGTTTTGAAGAGCGACCTCACC
>JBNJHQ010000050.1:3984-14392 GCA_051748705.1 Bacteroidota bacterium
GCAGGGAACAGAGGGCTGGCGTTTTGAAGAGCGACCTCACCGCAGGGAACAGAGGGCTGGCGTTTTGAAGAGCGACCTCACCGCAGGGAACAGAGGGCTGGCGTTTTGAAGAGCGACCTCACCGCAGGGAACAGAGGGCTAATGTTTTGCAGCGCGTCATCCCCTCAGGGAATAGAGCACTCAGTTATTTCAGCATATACCTTACCTTATTGCAGACTTAAGGATGCCACGCTGTGATTTTGATATAAAATCAATAATATAGTCTAATTCCTGGCTTGCTTCGAAATTATCTTTCAGGTATTGTACTGACTGGCTTACGTTTCTTCCGCTGAAGTATATTATCTTATAGATAGCCTCAATCTGATCTATGCTTTGCTGGCTGAAACCCCTTCTTTTCAGGCCTATTTTGTTTATCCCGGCAAAACCCACAGGATCATTGTTGATCAGTGCATAGGGAGGTATATCCTTTTTGAACATAGCGCCTCCGCTTACCATTGCATGAGCTCCCACCCGTGTAAACTGGTGAGCAGCCGATCCGCCACCCAGGATAGCATAATCGTCAACATGCACCTCGCCGCCCAGAAGGACATTATTTACCAGGATGCAGTTACTGCCAATTATACAGTCATGTGCAACATGTGAATTGGCCATCATCAGGCAGTTATCCCCCATTATTGTTTTACCCAGGGCCACCGTGCCCCTGTTTATGGTAGCTCCCTCCCTGAATGTACAATTATCACCTATCTCCACGATTGTTGTCTCGCCTGCAAATTTCATATCCTGCGGTATGGCTGAGATAACAGCACCAGGGAAAACACGGCAGTTTTTGCCCATCCGGGCACCATCCAGAATTGTTGCACTTGGGCCTATCCAGCCTTCATCGCCAATTATCACATCACCGGCTATATAGGCAAAGGGTTCAACTGTAACATTCTTTCCGAGCCTGGCACCCGGATGAATAAAAGCCTGGTCTGAAATCATTATTCTTTATTTTTAACTACCTGGGCTACCATTTCTCCTTCCACCACCAGCTTATTCCCAACATATATGTTTCCGTACATTGAGACAATTCCCCTCCTGGGAGGTTCTGACATGGTAAGTCTTATTATTAGTGTATCACCAGGTACAACTTTTTGTTTAAACTTCACTTTATCAATTTTCAGGAAATAGGTTGACCAGTTCTCCGGGTCTTCAACATTTGCCAGTACGAGCATTCCTCCAACCTGGGCCATGGCCTCCACCAGTAATACTCCCGGCATTACCGGCTCGTCAGGAAAATGTCCCTGGAAAAAATGCTCATTAAAGGTAACATTCTTTATACCAATCACCGTATTCTCGTCCAGGTGTGTTACCTTATCCACCATGAGGAAGGGATACCTGTGAGGTAGTCTCTTCTTTATTTCATCAATCCCGAAGACCGGTTCAAGAGTTGGGTCATAAGCAGGGATATCCTTTTTTGAGGCTGCCTTTTTTATTTCCTGTCTCACCAGCCTTGCCATATTTGTGTTGGCCTGGTGTCCGGGCCTGGTAGCAACAATTTTACCTTTTATATGCTGCCCCACCAGTGCCATATCCCCAAGCAGGTCGAGCAGTTTATGACGTGCCGGCTCATTGGGGTAACGAAGTGCGGTGTTGTTCAATATTCCTTCTTTATGGGCGGTGATATTGGGTTTATTGAACATTTTTGCAATACGATCGATCTCCGACTGGGGCACTTCCCTCTCCAGGATGACTATAGCATTATCGAGGTCGCCCCCCTTTATGCGACCCGCCTTGAACAGCGGCTCGAGCTCGTGAAAAAACACAAATGTCCTGCTCTTTGAAATCTCTTCTGCAAAATCATCCTTGTTGTCGAGCACCGCGTACTGGTTACCCAGTATTTTCGAATTATAGTCAATCAATACATTAATACTGAGGTGATCATCCGGGTATATTATCAGATCTACACCGTGTTCCTCATCCGAGTAAACAATTTTTTCCTTTACTTCAAAATACTTTCTGAGTGATTTCTGTTCTACTATCCCGGCTTCAATAATTGCATCGGTGAATTTCATTGCACTGCCACCCATAATGGGCGCTTCCGGGCCATCTATTTCCACAAGGACATTATCCAGGTTCATGCCATAAAAAGATGCCAGAACGTGCTCTATTGTTGCAACGGATGCCCCGTTTTCCTGCAATGTTGTTCCCCTGGCTGTATCGGTGACATTTTCTGCCACCGCCCTTATCACAGGTTTTCCCGGCAGGTCAACCCGGCAAAACTTATAACCATGGTCCACCGGGGCAGGTTTAAAGGTTATGGTTACATCAATCCCCGAGTGCAGTCCTTTGCCTTTCAGGCTGATATCCCTGGCAAGAGTTCTCTGGTTTTTTATGCTCATCTAATTCTCTTTAATAAACTAATTTGCATGCAAAGAAATGAAAAAAATTTCGAACGTGCTATAAAAACCCGCCCTAACATGGTTGTTATCAAACAAATTCGTTTTGAACGATTCTGATTATCTGTTTTTTATCGCCATTATCCTTTCTTCAAGTCTTTCCACTTTCTGTTTCAGCTCAGGCAGTCTCCTGAAGATAATCCATGACAATTGTGCCTTGCGGTACTCAAATGCAGGGGAACCGTAAACTGTAGTATTCTCTTTCAGTATATTGGAATTGACACCTGATTTGGCGGCAGCTTTTGTTCCGTCTGCTATCTTAACATGACCTGTTATACCTACCTGTCCGCCGAACATGCAGTTTCTGCCAATTTTCGTTGACCCGGCTATACCTGTTTGTCCGGCCATTACCGTATTCTCGCCCACTTCAACATTATGTCCGATCTGTATAAGGTTATCCAGCTTTACTCCTTTTCTTATTATTGTGGATCCCATGGTAGCCCTGTCAACCACTACATTGGCACCAATTTCAACATTATCTTCAAGAATAACATTCCCGATCTGTGGTATTTTCTTATAGTTTTCATTCTGCTGGGGGGCAAAACCAAAGCCGTCACTTCCTATCACCGAGCCGGCATGTATGGTACAATTATTACCGATAATACATTCATGGTAAACAGTGGCTCCCGGGTAAAGCTGTGTATCATCCCCCAGCCTGCTCTTATCTCCTATTCTTACATGGGGATGGAGTGAACAACGATCACCCACTGTAACATTTTCACCCACATATACCATGGGGCCTACATAAACATCCTTTCCCAGCCTGGCTGAATCTTCTATGACCGCAGAAGGATGAATCCCTTTCTTCCTCGGCTTTGATTGTTCATAGAAATTCAGCAGTGTGGCGAAAGCTTCATAGGAATTATCCACTCTAATAAGGGTTGCACTCACAGGGGCAGACGGATTAAAGTTTTTGTCCACAATAACTGCCGATGAGCCCGTGGTGTAGATGTATTTTTCATAGTTCATGTTTGAGAGAAAAGAAAGAGCTCCCTCATGCCCTTCCTCTATCCGGGCTACCGAATCGATTATTGTTGCAGGGTCGCCCTCTATATCCCCCTTGATCAGTTGTGCAATTTCTTTTGTTGTGAATTTCATCTTATAAATTTTTACTCATATAAATATTTACTCTTTTCCAACAGTATCTCCTAAACCTTTATTTACTCTCTTTAAACAGTATCTCTTATATCTTTGGGGTAACAAAGATAATACCTGGTATTGTTTTTCGACAAAACTTCGTGCCTGAGGATGTTCGACAACTCTGTAAGCTCCTTCAGCGACCCGTCCTTCATAAGTATTTTTATACTTGGTGCGGCAGGAGCATATGTTAGGTTCGATATGCATCCGGTATATATGTAGCTTCCTGTATCCTCTGACCTGAAATCCTTTAATCTGCTCAACGCTTCCTTTTTTTCATTTATCACTGGCTCCCCGAAAGGCTGATCGGACAATACAATAGCAGGAAGCCTGCGATAAAGAAAGGCTTCAGCCAGGTCAGACAGTATCCTGTCATCATTCTCCACCCACTGCCTGACAGAGGAAATGAGCTCATTATCATCAAGCTTAAAGAACATTCCTGCGAATTCCCTGTTCTGAAAATTCAAAATCTCCTCCCTGTGAATCCCTGTCCTTATGAAGTATTCTACCGGGACAGTTGACCTGACACTCTTACCACTCTCAATCAGGAACCTTGCCCTGCTTATAATCCTTTTCAGCATCTGGTCGGCAGCCAGCACAGTTTTATGCATATATACCTGCCAGTACATAAAGCGTCTTGCAATAAGAAATTTTTCTATCGAATACACTCCCTTTTCTTCCACTACCAGCCTGTTACCAGAAGTATTCAGCATACTGATAATCCTGTCAGATCCTACCGACCCTTCAATAACACCCGTATAAAAGCTGTCGCGCAGAAGATAATCCAGCCTGTCCATGTCCAGCTGGCTGGAGATAAGATCGTTAAAAAACTTCCTGGGATAATTGCCGCTGTACATGCTTATGGCCATTCCCATTTTCCCCCCGTATTTTTCATTGAGGATTTTCATTACCACCAGGGAAATATCCTCATGGCTGATCTTTCCGGAAATATTAAATTCAAGCGAATGGGAAAAGGGACCGTGACCCAGATCATGGCAGAGTATTGCTATAAGTGCTGCTTCATACTCCTCTTTACTTATTTCAATGTCCTTCTTTCTAAGACCTGCCAGGGCCTGGTTCATCAGGTGAAGGGCTCCAAGGCTGTGCAGGAACCTGCTGTGGGTGGCGCCCGGGTATACCATATCAGTAAGGCCCAGTTGCTTGATAAACCTTAAACGCTGAATCCATGGATCTTCCAGGAGATCATATATAAACTCGGTGGGTATCTTTATAAACCCGTGCACCGGGTCATTTAAGATCTTCAGCTTGTTAATACCACTATTCACCATTATGCTTTTCTATTACAAATTTAGAAATTACTTTTACACGGGTGCATTATAATTCAAATCATTATGATAAGCACTGTATATTATTAAACAGGAAAAAAGAAATATTTCCATCAATATGAAATATTTTGCGTCTTTAAATAGTCTCATATTATAACAAGCTTACACAAAAAATATTTTAACCAATGAAGATCGAGATAAATAATCTTGATGTAATCTACAGGAACGGTAATCATGCCGTTAAAAACATCACTCTCTCAATTGAAGAAGGAATGTTCGGCTTGCTTGGACCGAACGGTGCAGGTAAATCCAGCCTGATGAAAGTGCTGGTAGCACTTATGAAACCAAGCTCCGGGGAAGTGCTTATCAATGGAGAGAATATTCATAGTAACAGGAAAAAGTTACGTTCCTACCTGGGATACCTGCCCCAGGATTTTCGTTTTTTCACCCGCCTGAGAACATGGGAATTCCTCGATTATGCGGGGTCACTTGCCGGTTTAAAGAACAGGAAAGAAAGGCTGGCTGTTGTTGATGAACTGCTCGACAGGGTTGGACTCCTGGAAGCCAGGGACAGGAAAGCGAATAAATTGTCAGGGGGTATGAAGCGACGGCTGGGCATTGCACAGGCCCTGATCGGAGATCCTAAAATTATTGTGGTGGATGAGCCAACTACCGGTCTCGACCCCGACGAAAGAATACGTTTCAGGAACATACTTTCTGATCTCAGCCAGAACGATGTCATAATCATCCTTTCCACTCATATAGTCGGAGATATTTCATCCACATGTCAGAAGATGGCACTGCTGAATACAGGTGAGATGGTTTACTCAGGATCGCCTGACGAGCTGGTAAGGCAGACCAGGGGTCATGTCTTCAACCTGCGGCTTACCCAGGAAGAGTATGACAGGATAAAGGACACTTACCACATAATATCGTCCATGCCCAGCGAGACGGGATGGGATGCACAGGTGGTGGCTGATGACATTTCAGGTTTTGACGCTGAGGAGATAGAACCCAACCTCGAACATGCATATGTATATTATATGGAACACAAAGTAAACGGAGCAAATATTAATTTTTCAATCTGAATAAGATGATTTCAATCCACAATATCAGGACCGTTGCAAGATATGAGGCCAAAACATTGCGCAGGAGCTGGCTTTTCAGGCTCTTTTCCATCGGAGCCCTATTTATTCTTACATTAATGAATATAGGGATTTTCAGCCCTGTAGGGGAGGAAGACTGGAGCTATCTTGCCATCCCTTCATCAATGCCTCTCTTTAATCTCTACCTTCTTAATATCGCCCAGGCTTTAATAGTGATCTTTCTTGCTTCAGACTTTCTCAAAAGAGATAAAAAGCTGGATACTAACGAGGTCCTCTATACCAGGCCCATGTCGAATATGGAATATATATTTGGCAAATCGCTGGGCATACTGAGGCTCTTCCTGGGTGTTAACATCCTCATCCTTTTTGTCTGTCTCGTAATAAACATAATATCAAAACAGGCAAGTATAAATGCAGGAGCCTATATAGAATATCTTTTCATCGTCAGTATTCCTACATTGATATTCAGTCTTGGTTTTGCATACCTGCTCATGTCACTGATACGCAACCAGGCAATCACCTTTCTCCTGCTACTGGGAGTGGCTGCACTCAACATCTTCTATCTCAATACCAGGATGAATTCATTCTTCGACTATATGCTCTCCGCCTTCCCTGTTTTCAAAAGTGGTATAACCGGGTACAGTGATATAAGCCTTATGCTGGCACACAGAATAATGTACACCTCCCTGGGCCTGGTTTTTATTTTTACGTCAATACTGATTTTCAAGCGACTGCCCCAGTCAAAAACGCACAGGGTAATAAGTATCGTCTCATTGTTTTTTTTCTTATTCACTACAGCCTACTCGGCCTGGTATTTCCTGGATGATTATTACGGTACCCTTAAGCTGAAAAATACCGTAATGGAAACAAACAGCAGGTATGAAAACAGCACTTTCCTGAAAATCCAGGATGCAGATATTGAAGTTGATTATTCAGAGGGTATTATAGACGCCAGGGCAACTTTGAGATGTTTTAATAATAGTGATGAGCTGCTTACAGAAGCGCCCTTTTCCCTCAACCCCGGCCTGTCAGTAAAAGAAGTTCACATCAACGGGTCACCTGCCTCTTTCACGCCTGATGGCCATATCATTATGCTTGATCTTGGCCCCGGCCTTCCGCCCGATTCAGCCCTGACGGTCAGTTTCGCTTATGAGGGAAGAATACTGGAGGACTTTTGTTACCCGTGGATCACTGAAGACCAGCAGGAGAACCTGTTCAGCAACGGTCCCTTAAGGATTGAGAAAAGATATGCTATTCAAAAGGATGAGTTCCTGTTGTTAACACCCGAGACCCACTGGTATCCCGTGGCAGGACTTAACTTCTACCCGGGTACACCGGCACGCATAATAATTGATTTTACAAAGTATAGCCTGAAGGTTGCGAAGAGCAATGATCTTGTTGCTATATCCCAGGGAGCGAGAACATACGACGATGATTACTGGTACTTTTCAAATAATGAGCCTTTAACAGGAATCAGCCTTATTGAAGGCTCGTATGTCAGCGATACTATCAGGGTGGACTCTGTTGACTTTATTGCTCATTACTACCAGGGACACGATTATTTCAGGAATGATCTGAATGAACTGGGAGATACAATAGGAAGCCTTATATCGGGAACGATGAGAGAGCTTGAAACAAATTTCAGCACAACTTACCCATTTAACAGTCTCTCGCTGGTGGAAGTGCCCGTTTACTTTCATTCAGAGGTGAAAAAAAACACCCAGACAAGAGCCGAAGTGCAGCCGTCACTTATATTATTGCCGGAAAAACTGGCCACACTGACCAATGCCGACTTCCATGGCACCTTAAAGAGACAGAAAAGAAGGATGGAAAGAAATAATGAGGTAATTACCGACAGGGAACTGCAGGTAAGGGCTTTTAATAATTTTGTCAGAAATACTTTTATCACCAGCTCTACTTTCAATTTTAACCGGGGAAGTGCATCAATGACCCAGGGCAGGTATTTGCTCGGGCCAAGTTTTTATTTTTACAAGAATAATTTTTACTCCGACGAATATCCTGTGATCAATGCAGTTTTTGAGTCCCACCTCCAGAAAGTGGAAACACCACAAAGAGGCTTCCAGAGAATGTTCCTGGGCGGGCTGAGCGAAAATGACAAAGCCAATACCATTCTTAAGGATAACAGCCTGGAAGCTTTACTGGCTCTGAATCCTTCAACGGATACAACAAGAATAGTACTCACTCTGAAAGGGGATTACCTTTTCAATCTCATTCGCGCAGAATGCGGTCTGGAAGAGTTCAACAGCTGGTTCTCAGACTACCTGGAGGAAAATAAATTCAGAAACATAAGTATGCATGAGTTTGACGAGGCCCTGAACAAGAGATTTGGCTTTGACCTTGAAAAATACCTTGAGCAGTGGTACCACGGTACAGGGCAACCCGGATTTCTTTTTACCGATATCGTGGTAAACGAAATTGTCGTTGGAAACCGCACCAGGTACAGGGTAAGCTTTACGGCATCCAATCCTGAGGAAACAGCCGGCATTTTTAATGTGGGCTTTCGCACAGGAGGAGGCGGGCAGGGCCGTGGACGAGGCATGGGAGGCGATGTTTCCATTACAATCAGTGCTACGGGGGGCGGACGTATGTCATTCGGTATGGAAGGAAGGGGCATGCAAACCAATGATGTGGAAAAGATCGTCAAGCTTGAAGCTGAGCAGGCAAAAAGGATCAGTGTTATACTGGATGCACAACCACGCGGCATGTTTGTCAATACACTTTTTTCCGTCAATAACCCCGGTGAACTTCAGTTCCCGCTGGTCGACCTCATGCAGGGCAAAACAGATGATAACACCGAAGGCGAAAAAATTCTTGATAAGCTGCCCCTCCTGGAAGAAGAAAATGAGATTATTGTAGACAATGAAGATCCCGGGTTCAGAATATACCAGGAAAGCTCCACGGCAAAATTAAAGGAATGGCTTAAGATCGGGGAGGAAAACAGGAATGATTATCGTGAAATGTTTATATGGTGGGCACCTGAATACTGGCAGAAAACAGTGGAAAGTACTCACTATGGCAAATATGTTAAATCAGCCCTGTATACACGTGCCGGAAACGGGGAAAGATATATCAGCTGGACAGCAGGGATAGAAGAACCCGGCTATTACGATATTTATACCTATATAGGTAAACGCGGTGGACAGAGGATGATGATCGGCAGGGGCGGGGAAAACAGGAATGTTATGCAGGATCTGCATTTCCAGGTCGAACATGATGATGGCAGCGAAGAGATCAGCCTGAACTGGGAAAATGCGGAAAATGGATGGAACCTCCTCGGTTCATATTACCTGTCACCTGATACAGCAAGGGTAATAATGACAAACAGGTCGGAAGGCAGAACAGTGAGCGGTGACGCAATTAAATGGGTTAAACAGAATACTTATAAATAATCTCAGATGAATAAGCTAACATTACTTTTGACATTTTTCTTAATTGGCTTCAGCCTCAGCGCACAACAGGGACTTACCCTTGAAGCCGCAATGGATATAGCCGAAGAAAACAGTCCCTCAATAAAAAGAACCAGGCTTAACCTGGTAAGGAGCAGGGAAAACCTAAACGCCCAGAGAGCAGCTCTTAAATCAAATTTCTCATTGTCAGTAAACCCATTTGGATATACCCACAACAGGGAGTTCAATGACCTGGTGTCAAGGTGGAATACAAGGGAAACAACAACCAGCTTCGGTAATTTCAGAATCACACAGCCAATTGTTGCCACAGATGCCACAGTATCACTGGTTAACAGGTTCTCATGGCAAAATTCATACAGCGAGTATAATGATTCCCGCACCAAAGGGTTCAGCAATAACCTGTCAATCAACATAAACCAGCCCCTTTTCACATATAACAGGACAAAAATGCAGATAAGGGAACTGGAGCTGGCCCTGGAAAATTCACAGCTCAACTATGCAATACAGAGGCTTGGCCTTGAAAGACAGGTTGCACAGTATTTTTACCTGGTTTACCAGCAACAGCAACGACTGATAATTGCTGAGGAGGCATATCAGAATATGAAGAAAAGCCATGAAATAATAAAAAATAAGGTGGATGCCGGCCTGTCTGCCAGGGAAGAATTATTCCAGGCTGAACTTAACCTGGCTACTTCCAGTTCGGATGTGGATAACCAGCGGGTGAGCCTGGAAGATGCCAAAGACGATCTGAAACTGATCATTGGCATGAGCCTCTACGATGATGTGGTAGTAATCCCCGATATTTCAGTGGATACAATGGATATAGATATTACTTTTGCCACCGATCATGGCCTTGCAAACAGGATGGAGCTGAGACAGAGAGAAATAGATATTGAAAACTCTGAATTCTCACTTATACAGACCAAGGCACTCAATGAGTTTCATGGCGACCTCAACCTTTCATTCGGCCTTTTTGGTGATAATGAAAACCTGGGAAACCTGTATGCAAATCC
>JBNJHQ010000051.1:0-14369 GCA_051748705.1 Bacteroidota bacterium
CGGAAGGGGCGCCTCCTGGAGAAATATTGCAGGCGGGCGACCAAATTTCAGCCTCCCTGAACTTTCTGAAATAGCAAACAATAATTTGCAGATATTCAAGGAATTGCAGGATATACAGAACATCGATTTTCTTCCAATTAAGTATGTTACCTTTGCTCATGATGAAAAGCTGATGAAGGATCTTGAGGCTTCCATAGCATGGTCGGATGCCAGGATGATCTCTCCGGCCGATTTCCGTAAGGAAGTATCTCCCAATTTTAATCCCGGTCTGAATAAATACATGGCTGCCCTTGTAACGGATAATTGCTGGCAGGCAACACCGGGCAGGGTCATTGACCTTATTCGGAAGATAGGCATTGCCCATGGTGGCCGGGTTCTGGAAGACTGTGAACTGATTGACGTTGACAGGCAGGGTGATGAATACAGGCTTATCGTGCGTGATCATAATAATGAATATATAGAATATCATACTGAACTTTTCATCAATGCCCTGGGTCCCGAAGGAGCAAAATTTGCTTCGATGCTCGGACTGGAAACCGGTATTTACCCCGTTAAACACCAGGCTTTTATCACCAGGCGCCTGCCCATGATTGGCATTAACGGAAGCCCTCTCTCAATGCTGATCGACAGGAGAAGATACAGGGGTTTTACTGCTGTTTACGGACAACAGCTGGCCGAGACTGGCCAGATAATAGGCTGTGCCTCGCCAATGGTCGAGCCCGGGGAAACAGGGAAAAACCTGAAAATTAACTCGCGTGATTTTCTTGAAATCGTAAGTGAGGTGTTTGTCGACTGGCTGCCATGTTTGTCGTCGGTCGGATTCCAGGCAGTATGGGCCGGATACTATGTCGAGCCCAGGATGTTTGTCGATCCTGATAATGGATTATTCATAGGCCTCAGGGGTCAGGGATTCATGCTGGGTCAATACCTTGCCAGGATGTACGTTGACAAACTGATGGGCAAGGAGGTACCTGAATATTTCACAAGGCTCACTCTAGAGGGCGACGGATTGCTGGAGAAAGCCTTTAAATAAAGCTTACACTATACCGGCAAAACCCATAAAGGCCATAGCAAGCAGCCCGGCAACAATAAATGCGATGGGAACCCCTTTCATGGGGCCGGGAACATCAGCCAGCTCGAGGTGCTCACGAAGCCCTGAAAAAAGTATAAGCGCAAGCCCGAAACCGATGGCATTGGCTATCGCAAATACAATACTCTCCATAAGGTTCAGATCCTGCTGACCGGCCATGATGGCTACTCCGAGCACTGCACAGTTAGTTGTGATAAGAGGAAGGAAAATGCCCAGGGCCTGGTATAGCGAGGGACTTACTTTCTTCAGTATTATCTCTACAAGCTGTACCAGCGTGGCGATCACCAGGATGAAGGTGATGGTCTGCATGAAAGTGATACCGAATGGTAAAAGGATAAAGTTCTGTATAAGGTAGGTGACCAGCGTGGCTATGGTCATCACAAACAATACTGCACCGGACATGCCAACAGCAGTCTCAATTTTGGCTGATACACCGATGAAAGGACATATCCCCAGGAACTTGTTGAGAACAATGTTGTTGACAAATATTGCTGATATGATTATAATGATATATTCCATCTTATGCTCCTTTCTTGCTTAGTTTATTGATAATCACTATCAGGTAGCCCAGGGCTATGAAAGCACCCGGTGAGAGTATGAAGATGATCATGCCGTCACCTTCAATGAATTTCAGGCCAAAAATAGAGCCTGAACCAAGAATTTCTCTCACCGCTCCCAGCAGGGTCAGGGCGAAGGTAAATCCCAGGCCCATCCCCAGCCCGTCTATGAAAGATGACACCAGGTTGTTTTTGGATGCAAAAGCCTCAGCCCTGCCCAGGACAAGACAGTTTACCACTATCAGGGGGATGAAGAGGCCCAGTGCTTCAAAAAGATCAGGCAGGTAGGCCTGCATGGTCAGCTCAACAATGGTTACAAATGAAGCTATGATAACAATGAAGGAAGGTATCCGCACCTTGTCGGGGATAAAATTCTTGATTAGCGAGACCACTATATTTGCCATTAAGAGGACAAAGGTCGTTGCCAGTCCCATACCCATCCCGTTTATTGCAGTTGTCGTTACACCCAGGGTAGGGCACAGGCCCAGGAAAAGTGCAAATACCGGGTTTTCCTTTATAAAGCCTTTGGTGAAATTCTTAAGCTGGTTCATTTTAATATATGGCTTTTACTTATTATCGTTAATACTTTTGTACTTTTCATAAGCCCTTGTCAGGGCTTCACAGAAAGCTCTTGAGCTGATTGTTGAAGCTGTGATGGCATCAACATCACCCCCGTCTTTCTTTACCATCAGGCGGAAATCATCGGGATTCTTGCCCTGGAACTGGAGACTCCAGTCCGACTTCTTCCTTTCCATTTTGTCTCCCAGTCCGGGCGTTTCCTCATGCTCCAGCACGGCCACGTCATTTATTGTACCATCAGGAAGGAAGCCAACCATTACCTTTATCTCCCCGCTGAATCCAAGCCTGGTAAAAGTCTCAACGGCCGTGCCCACAAGTTCTCCACCCTTCCTGCCGGGGTAAAAATAAAGTGTATCTCCATTAACAGGCTCCTTGTACACCTCACTTGTCGGGATGTTGTCAAATTCAGGTATAACCTGCATTATGGCATTATTCTTCTTTTCAAGCTTTGCCGCTGCAATAGGTTCCTTGGTAATCTGGTAAATGCCTCCCAGCGATGCTGACGCAATCAGGGTAATAAGCAGCAGGGCAAAAAGCATATTCTTAAGATTGGATTCTTTCTTAGCCATTTTTTACCTCCTCTCCAAACCTTTTTGGTTTCATATATATGTTGATTAATGGAGTGAACGCGTTCATTATGAGTATGGCAAACTGCACACCCTCAGGGTAAGCACCGAAGCGCCTGATAAGAACGGTTATAATCCCTATCCCCACCCCGTAAACCAGCATTCCTTTCTTTGACATGGGGGATGTTACATAATCAGTAGCCATGAATATTGCACCCAGTAATAATCCACCGGTCATAAGATGGTAAAGGGGATCAGCATTTGCTTCCGGGTTGGCCAGCCATAGTATACCGGTAAATACAGTTACGGTGAGAAGGATGCTGACAGGTATATGCCAGGTGATAATCTTTTTTATAAGCATGTAGGCAAGTCCCAGGAGAAGTGCAAAAGCTGCGATCTCACCAAGCGATCCGCCAATGTTACCCCAGAATAAATGCTCATAGCCGGGCATCGCCAGCTCAGGATCAGTCATAATCTGATCAATAGTCAGCTTATCATAATTTTCATTAAGTATACTTAAGGGAGTGGCTCCCGTTATTGCATCACTAAAGCTTGTCTCAAAGCCCTTTGGGACAGGCCATGTGGTCATTTGCACCGGGAAGGAAAGAAAGAGGAATACCCTTCCTACCAGGGCCGGGTTGAAGGGGTTATTACCCAGGCCTCCGAATGTCATTTTTCCCACCCCAATGGCTACCAGAGCTCCCAGAACAACCATTCCCACGGGAAGGTTGGTGGGCAGGCAGAAAGCAAGCAAAAGTCCTGTAACCACAGCTGAGCCGTCTTCGATCGATGGTTCTTTCCTGAGAATGAACTTCTGGATAAGATATTCAAAGACTACACAGGATACAACCGAAACTGATGTTACGATGATGGCAGCCCAGCCAAAAAACCATATAGTAGCCAGGAGAGCAGGCGCGAGTGCAATTACCACTCCATACATGAGCTTTTTTGTGGTCTCACTGCCATACTCATGAGGGGAGGGTGATACTGTCAGTAGTTTATTCATTATTAAAGAGTATATTTCTTGTAGTTCTTGTAGTGCTTATTTTTGTTTTCTCTCTCTGATTATCCTGCCCACGCTGGATTTACCCAGCCTGATATAATCAAGCAGAGGCCGCTTTGCAGGGCAGGTATAACTGCATGACCCACATTCCATGCAGTCCATTATCCTGTCTTTCTCCGCCCTGTCAAAAAGTGTTTTCTCCGTAAGGGTCATTAAAAGGTAAGGTTCCAGTCCCATCGGGCATACTGAGATACATTTTGAGCACCTTATGCATGGCCTTATTTCATCCCTCCCTGCTTCGCTCTCCCTGATGATTATTATTCCTGATGTCCCTTTGGTAACAGGTACTTCCAGTGAAGCCAGTGCCTTCCCCATCATGGGACCCCCGTTAACCACCTTGGCAGTGCTTTCCGGTAAGCCCCCCGCATATTCGATGAGCTTGCTGACAGGAGTGCCTATTCTCGCAAGGATATTCATTGGCTTTTCCATGTCCTTGCCTGAAACGCTTACCACTCTTTCAACAAGTGGCTTGTTTTTCTGGATGGCATCATAGACAGCACAGGCTGTTCCGACGTTGTGAACCACTGTTCCGACATCCACAGGAAGGCCTCCCGAGGGCACCTCCCTGTTTATCAAGGCTTTAATAAGCTGCTTCTCAGCTCCCTGTGGGTATTTAACCTTCAGGGGATGTATGCTGATGCCATCATATGAGCCTGCAAGGCTTTCAAGTTTTTCGATTGCATCTTTCTTGTTGTTCTCAATACCTATCATTGCCCTGCTGACACCAAGTGCCTTCATGAGCAGCCTGGTACCGGTAAGCAGCTCTTCAGACCTTTCCAGCATCAGGCGATGGTCAGAGGTGAGGTAGGGTTCGCATTCAACACCATTGATGATCAGTACTTCACACTTTTTGCCGGGAGGAATGCTCAGCTTGACATGAGAGGGGAATGTTGCCCCGCCCATACCAACAATGCCGTATTCGGCACATTTTTTTATGATCTCCTCTCCCGTAAGGCTAATATCCTTTATCAGTTTGTCACTTCTGTCAACCGATTCAAGCCATTCATCACCCTCAACATTTATTACTATGCTGGTCTGCTTATATCCTGAAGGGCCAGGCATCCTGTCGACCTTCAGCACTTTTCCCGACACGGATGAATGAATATTGGCCGATACAAAACCTTTGCTACGGGCTATTACCTGGCCTGCTTTCACCATGTCTCCCCTGGCAACTGACTCTTCGGCCGGTGCTCCCAGGTGCTGGCTTACAGGTATTATGACCTGTTCGGGTACCGGCAATGTTTCAATGGCTGCACCGGCTGATATTTTGTTCTCGGGTGGATGAACGCCTCCTTTGGGGAATGTCTTTAACACTTTATATATCAATTTAAGTTTAACTTGAACTTTTTAAGCTTTAGCTTTTTCCTCTTCCTGTTTCTTCTCGGTCCTTCGAGGGGGGAAATTGATTTCCAGGATGGCATTCGTCGGACATACAGGCTCACATTTCCTGCAGAACTTGCACTTGTCTGAATCAATGAAAGCAAGGTTGTTCTCTATTGTAATGGCATCAAACTCACACACCTGCTGACATTTACCACATCCGATACAGGCTACTGCACAGGCTTTCCTTGCCGGGCCACCCTTGTCCTTGTTGACACAGGACACATAAATTTTCCTGTCCTTCCTGGCCCTTTTCCTCAACTCAATTATATCCCTCGGGCAGGCTTTGACACAGGCTCCGCATGCAACACAATTATCATCAATGATCACGGGTAATCCCGTTTTGCTGTCCATGTACATTGCATCAAAATCGCAGGCATCAACACATTCACCCAGCCCCAGGCAACCATAGGCACAATCGCTTTCTCCATTGTAAAGGTTATGGACAATGGTACAGTTCAGTGCCCCCGTATAAGACGATGTTTTCTTCCTGTGCTCGGGTGTCCCGTTGCAGCGTACCACGGCTACCCTTGGTTCCACTTCAGGCGCTTCCCTGCCCAGTATCTTTGCTACCTCTGCCATGACCTCACTACCGCCCACCGGGCAGTTAAGACCTTCGAATGTTTCTGACCTGACCAGTGCTTCAGCAAAATTACGGCAACCTGCAAAGCCGCAGCCACCACAGTTGGCAGCAGGCAGGGCTGCTTCCACCTCATCAATTCGCGGATCCTCGTATACCTTAAACTTCTGTGCAACAAAATACAATATCAGGGCAGCTATTATCCCTAACAGGCTTAATGATATTATGGTTATTAAAACTACTGAATTCATACAGGCTCCTTTTTAATTGTAAATGAAAAACTCCTGCCGATCTTTTCCTTCCTGAAATATATAAATGCATAATAAGGTATAAGCGATAAGAGTGCACATATGCCACTAAGCAATTCAGAAACCGACAGGGCAGTCAGGACTATCAAAATAATCATTACTACGATGAACGGTAAGAGGTAGCCCAGGAAAAGTGCCCTGAAACCCAATGATTGCTCCATAACTACCAGTACATGGTCACCGGCCTTTATTTGCGGGTTGCTTACCGTCCTTATTTCCTTGTTCTTACTGTCGGAAAGATCACAGATACCCGATGCAATACACCCCGAGCAGGCAGGGTGCGCAATGATATCAACAATTGCATGATTACTGCCAACTGACTTTACTATTCCGCTATGTTCAATTGTATTTTCTTTCTGCATTATTATGTAACCACGCGTGGTATGAAGCTGCAAATTTATAATATGCTGGTAAAATATATATGCCTAAAATCAGTTTTTAAACAGGCCTAAATAATATAGAATCAATCTAAATAATATGAGCATACAAATCATATGTTACTTCCGGATTAACTGATCTTACTCCAGTCGTAATCAGTCTTTTTAATATTCTTCAGTTGCTCATTAAGTATAATGTTTTGCGGCTCCTGGAGCAGGGGATCACCGCTCACTATTTCTTCAGCTATTCTCCTTGCATATTCCAGTATCTGACCATCTTTACCCAGGTTGGCTATCTTGAGGTCGAATCCTATCCCGCTCTGCCTTGTTCCTTCAAGATCGCCCGGCCCCCTGAGCCTCAGGTCAGCTTCCGCTATTTCAAAACCGTCATTGGTGCTGACCATAATTTCAATTCTTTTGCGTGCTTCATTCGATAGTTTGTCGGAGCTCATAAGCACACAGTACGATTGTTTGGCTCCCCTGCCCACCCGGCCTCGCAGCTGGTGCAACTGTGACAGTCCGAACCTCTCCGCTGATTCGATGACCATGACCGAAGCATTTGGCACGTCCACACCTACCTCGATAACTGTTGTGGCGATAAGTATATTGGCCTGGCCGGAGGTGAAGAGTTTCATTGATATTTCCTTGTCTCTTGACTTCATCCTCCCGTGTACAACCGATACTACGAATTGAGGAGGGGGAAAGGCTCTTGTAATGGCTTCAACACCATCTTCAAGATCCTTGTAGTCCATCTTTTCCGATTCTTTGATCAGTGGATAAACAATATATATCTGCTGCCCTGCCTTTATCTGTTCTTTCATAAAGGCAAATACTTTCAGCCTGGCTGAATCAGTGAAGTGCATGGTTTTTATGGCTTTCCTGCCCGGTGGCAGTTCATCAATTACCGACACATCAAGATCGCCATAAAGAGTCATAGCAAGTGTCCTTGGTATGGGAGTGGCAGTCATGACAAGGACATGGGGTGGCTTACTGTCTTTTTTCCACAGCCTGGCCCTCTGTGCTACCCCGAAGCGATGCTGTTCATCAATAATAACCAGTCCGAGCTTTTTAAAGCTGACAGTATCTTCTATAAGCGCATGAGTGCCTGTTATTATCCTTATCGACCCGTCCATCAGACCTGTTGCTATCCTTTCTCTTTCCGATTTTCTCGTTGAACCGGTGAGCAGGCATACTTCAATGCCAATCCCCCTGAGCATTTCTGAAATAGTGTTATAATGCTGTCCTGTCAGTATCTCTGTAGGTGCCATTAAACAGGCCTGGTAACCATTATCAATGGCAATAAGCATGCTCATTAAAGCTACAAGCGTTTTCCCGCTGCCAACATCACCCTGCAGCAGGCGGTTCATCTGCCTGCCTGAACCAAGATCCCTGCGTATCTCTTTCATGACTCTTTTCTGTGCACCGGTAAGACTGAAAGGGAGATTCCGGGCGTAAAAATCATTGAATTTCTGTCCCACAATATCGAAAACATGGCCCTTAAATCTCTTACCCCTTTGTACCTTAAGGCTCAGCAGGCTCAATTGTATGTAAAACAGTTCTTCAAGCTTAAGCCTGAAACGTGCCTTTTCAAGATCCTTGTTGTCATTGGGAAAATGGGTGGTAAACAGGGCATCATGAAGATCCATCAGCCTGTATTTTTCCCTCATCCATAAGGGTAAGGTGTCTTTTATTTTTGTCCTGAGCTGATTGAAAAGATTGCCCTGTAACTTATTGATTGTCTTTGATGTAATGTAGTGATTCTTCAGCTTCTCTGTGGTACTGTACTGTGACTGGATATTGCTGCTTATACGCTTTTCAAGTTTTTCAGGATCTTCAATTTCGGGGTGCACAATGTTAATGCTTTCATTAAACAGACCGGGGCGGCCGAAAATGATATATTCCCTGTTAAGCTTATATGAGTCGATGATCCATTTTAGACCTTTAAACCAGACAAGCTTGACCGTTCCGGTGTCATCCCTGAACAGTGCGGTGAGCCTTTTGTTACGACCCACACCTTCGGCCTGGAAGCTTTCTATAAAGCCCCTGATCTGGACAAAGGGCATCTCGGGGTCGAGTTCTGAAATCTTGTAAAATTTTGTCCTGTCAATGTATTTGTAGGGAAAATAGTATAACAGGTCCCTGAAGGTCTTTATACCCAGTTCCCTGTCAAGGAGTTCCGACCTTTTGGGACCGACACCTGCCAGGAATTTTATTTCTGTGTCGAGGATATCAGGCATTATTTGTTGATAATCTCGGGTATTAAGTTAAACCCGAATTCTAAATTAACTATTTTTGAATTGTTCACCAACAGTATTTTTTCACCTTATGAAACGTCCATTAATAAATCATCATTATTTACAACAGGAGTATGATTATTTTCTAATGGTAAGTTCCATGTGATCAATGAAATAAATAAAATATAATCACATGAATAATTACAGGATGGCGGCTGCTCTCAGGTATTTTTTATGCTCCGGTCACAGGAAAGGACATGGTATTCACAGTCCCTTCGCTTTTGACTTTATAACTACCGTTCTGCATAAAGACATGCCTGAAGAAAGGAAGGCAGCAGTAAAATGCGTCCGAAAAAGGATGGAAGGCAGTAAAACAGTACTTACAGTTAATGACCTGGGGGCCGGTTCAGGAACTTTGTCAGCGGGCAGACGCCGCCTGTGCGATATAGCTCGCCGTTCATCCGTTCATCACAGGTATGGAAAGATATTGTATAACCTTGCCTCCGCCTTTGACGGTCAGGATATCCTGGAAATGGGAACATCACTCGGGATAAGCACTCTCTACCTGGCCATGGGAGCTCCCTCGTCGAAAATAGTGAGTATTGAAGGCTGCCCGCAACTGTCAGCCATTGCACAAGATAATTTTTCACAGGCAAAAGTTAAAAATATTGAAGTTCTGAGAGGTAATTTTGATAAAGTGCTCCCGGAATTGAAAAATACCGGCTTTGAACCATCACTTGTTTTTGTAGATGGTAACCACAGAAAAGAGGCTGTTCTAAAATATTTTACATTGTTGAAAGAACTTATTACGGGCGATTCTGTTATAGTTTTTGACGATATAAATTATTCTTTTGAAATGAATGAAGCATGGAAGGAAATAAAAAGTGATTTACAGGTGTCATTAAGTATAGATGTTTTCCAGATGGGACTGGTTTTTTTCAGGAAAGGAATGGTGAAGCAGAGTTTTGTGGTACGGTATTAACATTATTTAAAGAATCTGGTTTTCATATATTAAAATAATAAGATTAATTTCGGGTAATTTTTTAAACATATAGTATGAGTAATGTAATTGAGATCACGGATGTGGTTAAGAACTACCAGGTAGGAACAGTAATTGTACGTGCCTTGCGTTCGGTTACCCTGTCAATTGAGAAAAGCGATTATGTAGCAATAATGGGCCCTTCAGGTTCAGGTAAGTCGACACTTATGAATATTCTGGGATGCCTGGATACCATAACAAAGGGGCAGTATGTTCTTAATGGTACTGATGTCAGTAAACATGAAGACAATCAGCTCGCTGAAATACGTAATAAGGAAATTGGTTTTGTTTTTCAGACTTTTAATCTCCTGCCAAGATATACCGCTCTGGAAAATGTAACGCTGCCATTGATATATGCAGGATACTCGAGGGCAGAAAGGGATGAAATGGCCAAACGGATGCTTGACCTGGTAGGTCTGGATGACAGGATGACCCATAAGCCAAATGAGCTGTCAGGAGGACAGAGGCAGAGGGTGGCCATTGCCAGGGCCATGGTAAATAATCCTTCAATAATACTTGCTGATGAACCTACCGGTAACCTCGATAGCAAAACATCGCTTGATATAATGAAGCTGCTTACCAAGATACATCAGGATGGTAATACCGTGATACTTGTCACACACGAAGAAACCATAGCCAGGAATGCAAGGAGAATAGTAAGGCTTATGGATGGTGAAGTGTCCAGTGATGAAATCCTGAACTGATATTGCAATTCTTCATATATTGAGGTCCTGCACCTGATTTAAAATAGGCTGATGCACGGCTCCATGGGGCCATGGCATTAGGAGGCAGGAAAAAACCTTTCTCTACATGCATGATTAACAGCCGCTTGCGGCGAAATATAGCAGGGGAGAGGGAGTATCAAAAAAAAATAGGAATTTACTGTTGTTTTATTAAATAATTTAGTATTTATTTGCAGACCCAAATTCAAAACTAGAAGGGAATAATGTACTGGACTCTTGAATTAGCATCAAAACTCGAAGATGCACCATGGCCTGCAACAAAGGATGAGCTTATTGATTATGCAATCAGATCGGGTGCTCCTATGGAAGTTATCGAGAATCTTCAGGAAATAGAAGATGAAGGAGATATTTACGAGAGTATTGAGGATATCTGGCCCGATTACCCCAGTAAGGATGACTTCTTCTTTAATGAAGATGAATATTAAACTCTTTATTTTCTAAAGATATCAAACCTGTTTTTCGGCCTGATGGCTTCATACCACTGAAAATTCTCCAGTCGCTTCAGCGATGGCATTGTATGTAAGGGCGGATCAAGTGTTCC
Organism: Bacteroidota bacterium; assembly: GCA_051748705.1. Lineage (GTDB taxonomy): Bacteria > Bacteroidota > Bacteroidia > Bacteroidales > VadinHA17 > UBA9300. The sequence goes on from JBNJHQ010000051.1 coordinate 11,058, forward strand.
CTCCGGGTTGTCCAGCATGTATAATTCCTTTATTTTTCCATCTTCCAGGTAAATGTCCATATTAACACATGTTGATTGATCAACACCTACCAGTTCATCTTCCTCAATGGCAAAATATATCTTTTCTGAATTGCCTCTGATCTCTATTTTGTAGAGTTTATTATCCCTGAAATACCCGGTGAGGTTTTTACCTTTCAGCTGATTGTAACGTAATGAATCCACTTCCTCGATTACAAAGGCATTATTGTACAGTTCCATTTTATGCATTTCCTTGTTCTCCGTGAACAATGCCATTGAATCAGCAAAAAGCTGGTTGGCATCAGACCACAGCACGGGCTGGTAATACAGCCTTATAACTGAATCGCGGAACGAATATGAAAGTGAGTCGCATTTTGCCTGCAGATCTTCACTGTAAATCCTGCAGCCGTAAAAAGCCCTTACCAGGCGGTAATCCATGGTTGAATCCTGTATGGTATGCGACCTGAGGGTGTCGGCATGCAGGAAGAGGTAATCATCTTCATTCACCTGGATGAACTGTGCACTGTCAGTTATCATGAATCTTTCAGGCTCTTTGTAATACCATGACTCATTACCTTTTACGATAATTTCCTGCTCCGTATCCCTTATCGTAACATCATAATTGGCAGTACCAAAACCTCGTTCGGCTTCATAATATAATGAGTCGCCTGTAACAATCTGTACCTTATTATCTATATAAGCCTTGTCCATTAGCAGGCTTATCTCATTTTTTGTATCGTGCCAGCCCCTGTTACACCTGGCTTCTATACTGTCTCCTATAATCTGCGAAGGCCCGAAAAAGTATGCAACTTCAGAAATAGTATGGTATTCAAGGGTGTCTGAATACATGGTGTAATCGGGATTCACCAGTTCAACACTGTCCTTGAAATTAAATATTTCAGTCTCAGTATAATATATGCCTATAATACTGGTTAGCACATTGTCCTGGTTGATTATCCTTCCCCCTGTGGTGTATATTGCCGTTTCATTGATCATATCATATTCAATATGATCAGTGTACAGGGTGGTTTCATTGTCAATCAGTATTACCGAGTCCTTTACAAGGGCATATTCAGTATCTGAGTCGTAAAGCAGATATTCGCCGTAAAGGTGAACGGTGTCGCCCTTATAAATATGTACCTTGCTGTATGCTTCAATAAGATTTTTTAAAGGAAAGAAATGGGCACTGTCACAGGTCATATAAGTTTCATTGTGCATGAACTTTACATTTCCAAGCAATCGCCTCATTTCCCCTTGGTTGACCATCAGGTCGGTATGTATTATCTCTATTTTCTTTTTATCCTGTATTTCAGTTTCCCGGGCGTTCACAGTACTGAAGGGCAGGATAAAAAGCGTGATAAGAATAATAAAGTCTATCACTCTTACTTCAGCCATCCCCGGTTATTGAATTTGCATGTTTTAAACCTGTCACTGATCTTGATATAGGTCATTTCCATTTTTTCCTGTATCCAGTCCATGTATATTCCCGACCTTTTATTGGACAGGGCTATCTCATGCAGAAAATTATAGTCGTCTTTCAGGTTAGCCACATGTGGCTCGGTCTGCTTGTTAAGCTTCATTATCCTGAAAACAGTTTTGCCTTTTTCATCCTGCATCCTGAATCCTTCGGATATTTCATTTATTTTCATCTCTCTCACCACCATATACATTTCCTGTGGCAGCTTATCTATCTCTATCAGGCTCTCCCTGGTTTCGGGTGTAACATATAAGCCCCCGTTCATCCGGCTTCCCATGTGCGTGGAAAACCTGAAGGCTGCTTCCTGGAAGCTCAATGAATCAGAGCGAATGAGATTTGCTATGCTGTCGAGCCTGTTCATTGCTTTTATTGTTTGTTCGGGGGTGATTTTTGGTTTGATCAGTATATGTCTTGTATTAACCATGTTCCCCCTTCTTTCAATAAGTTCAATGATATGAAAGCCGTATTGTGACTCAACAATTTTCGACACCTGGTTTTTTTTCAGGCTGAATGCTTCATCTGCATATGCCTTGTCAAGATTGGCCTTTACCTGGAAACCAATTTCCCCGCCTGATGCTGCAGATGCTTCATCTTCGGAATACAATACAGCCAGGGCCCTGAAACTTTCTCCCTCAACAATTCTCCTTCTCAGGTCAAGTAGCTGTTGTCTTGTTATCAGTTTACTCTCCTCCATCCCGGGAGGGTCTATCTGTATTATACTTACCTCAACACGGGCAGGCATTAGCGGCAGGCTGTCGGCCGGCACGGATTCATAGAATCTTCTTACTTCCTCCGGTGTAATTGTTATGTCCATAGCCAGGTTGCTTTGAACCTGGCCTGCCAGTTGCTGCTTTTCCATCATAGGCCTGAGGTCTCTTCTAATCTCAACCATACTTTTTTTGAAATATTGCTCAAGGGCCTCTTCCGAACCGGCACGCATGACAAAATCATTGAGCCTTTCATCAAGCATCCTGTTGATGTTATCAGGTGAAATCTGTATGCTGTCGATCCGTGCCTGGTCAAGGAACAGTAACTGAATAAGGAGGTCTTCGAAAACTTCACACCTTATTTCCTCTTCAGGCCTCGGGTCACCCATTGTCAACTGCTGGAGCACCATGTTTTCAACATCCGACAGGAAAACTGTTTCATCCCCGACGATGGCCGATACCTCATCAATAAGATACTGGGAGAAAGTGTTGGAGGTGAATAAAAGAAATACTAACAGACTGGTAAATATGCGATTAACTATTTTCATCTTAAACATAATTCTTATTGGTTCTTATTTGATATTACTTGAAAACCCTGAAACTGTTATCCCTCATTCCTTCATTATAAATACCCGTTTCAAGGTCCTGTAAAAAATCTATTTTCCTGTTGTTCAATATTATCGTTCTGATATCGTCCCTTACGTATTCAGGAGGTGCTATGGACCCCTTCAGCCTGAAGTCTCTGATATTTACCATGTAGTGAAATGAAGAATCACTGCATTCATGATACCTGTTATTCCTCAGAAAGTAAGCTTCATTCTCTATATCAACGGGTAGTTCTCTCAGGAGAAAATTCATGCTTATCCATCTTTCTCCAAAATCATCGAATTTTTCTGCAAACTGGTATGCATAACTCTCCAGGCTTTGAATATCATTTTGCCTGTCTGAACGGAACCATGCCCTCGCCCTGTCTATGTTTGGTGCTTCAACAGGGAGCTTGAGAAACAGGGCTTTCAGTAAATTGTTCTGGAGAGTGAAATTCTGTAAATGGGAATCATAATAATCCCTTATCTCCTGTTCACTCACACTAGTATCCATTTTTTGCAGCAT
>JBNJHQ010000052.1:0-14317 GCA_051748705.1 Bacteroidota bacterium
GAAGCGCAAGTATTTTTTATAATATGTGTCAAATTAACAGAAAGAACAAAAAATGGAATGCAGCAAAGTACATAATGACCTGATTTTTTTTATCGAGGGAAATCTTGATGAAAAAAGAAGTGCTGAAATTGAGGAACACCTCGCAGCCTGCCAGGAATGTTCTGCTTTTGCTGACATGCTCAGGGCAAGCCTTGGAGTAATCGAAGAAGAAAGGAGTATTCCCGGAGATAAAGGATTTGCTGATAAAATAATTGCAAAAGTTGATTTCGGGGAGAGGAAACACAAAACCCGTACACTTAGCATCCTAAGGTATGTTGCAGCTGCCGCAGTTATCATTTTTGGTGTATTTACGGGCATGAATATCGCCAGGCTGGCATCGGGCTACCAGGGGAATGGCACCGGTGATATCAGCGAGGAAGCTTATTACCTTAATGATATGTACCAGGAGCCCATTGAAAGTTTCTTTCTTTTAAAATATGAGGATAATGAATAGAACATCAATATATATAGCAATAATTATCTTCCTGCTGGTTACCAACGTGGCAACCATATTTACCATAATAAGCTTAAATAAAAAGGAAGAAGTAGATGTTAACCAGGGTCCTGTTATTGAAATGCCAAGGGACAACAGGGTTGGTTATTTCCATATGCAGCTGGGAATAAATGATGAACAGTTTCCTGCCTTCAGGGATTACAACATGCACTACAATATGGAGGCAGGGGCGCTAACGGCCAAGATGAGGGAGCTCAGGCACCAGATGGTTGATGAAATGGCATCGGAAGATCCCGATACAATGAAGTTGAATGAAATTGCTGCTGAATTTGGCAGCCTGCATAAGGAAATGAAGATGCTGACCATGGAATATTACTTTAACCTCAAATCAATATCTGATGTGAGGCAAAAAGAAAGATTACACATGATGTTCAGGGATATGCTTGATCCTGACGGAACGATATACGGCAGGGGAAGAGGTGGTGCCGGCAGGGGAATGAGACGGCCCCAGGGCAGAAATCAAAGAGATTTTCAATTTGAGTAAATAATAAATATGTATAATAAGTAAAAACAATGATGATTATGAAAAACAAGATCAGATTTATAACAATGGCTGCATTGTTAATCTTTGCAGGCACACTGGTAAGCAGTGCCCAGTATGGGAGGTTTAACAGGAACCAGGTAAGTCAGCCACTCGGATATTGCCTTGATATCCCCGGGCTGGATGAGAAGCAGAAAGAGAGAATAATTGAGGTTAATGAAGCCCATCGCAAGAAACTGGATGAGCTCCGTCTCAAAAGGCAAAATGCTGCAACATTCGAAGAAATGAATGAGGTAGGTGCACAGATGCTGCTGCAGCACAATGAGCACATCAAGCAGGTAAAAGCCTTGCTTAACGAGGAGCAGAAACAATATTTGGACAACACTTATTTTGGTATGGGTCCCAGGGGTTTGCGCCAGGCACCGGCATATGGCAGGGGAGCAGGTCGTGGTTACGGCAACTATGCACCCGGAAGAGGCATGGGTCGTGGCAGGGCAGCCGTTGGTCGCGGTGGTCGCGGACTTGGTCCGTGTGGAGCAGGTTATGGCCCGGGCGGATATGGCTACTGGTATGACCAGGACTAAAGATAAATGATTGCTAAGGGGCGGTTAAAAGTAACCCCCCTTATTACTAAATGAAAATGATTCTCAGGGGCGGGTAAGAAATGACCCGCCCTTTTGCTTGTGCGCCCGGTATGGGCGATAACTCCAGGGTGAAAGTCCCTAACGTACCTTGACAGTCGGAAGCGTTAGCTATCAACAGTGTATGACGACCAGTTCTTCCTGATATATTCAAGAAGGTTGAAAATTTCTTCCGGGTCAAGAGTTGTAAGAAGCTTTAACCTGGTTTCTTTAAAGTGCGGCAGACCCTTAAAATAATTTGAAAGGTGCCTGCGCATTTCATATATAGCCCTGTTTCCTTCCTTATATTCAAGTGATTTTGCCAGGTGAAGGATAGCAAGATCGACTTTTTCATCAAGACCGGGCTCGGATAGTATCTCACCCGTTTCGAGGTAATGCCTGATGGACCTGAATATCCAGGGCCGGCCAACAGAAGCCCTTCCTATCATAATCCCGTCAACACCATAATGATTGAAAGAATACAGAGCCCTTTCCGGGCAATCAATATCACCATTTCCAATTACAGGTATTGTTATCTTTGGATTATTTTTTACCTCTCCTATAAGCGTCCAGTCAGCCTCCCCCTTATACATCTGTGACCTGGTACGCCCATGAATGGTGATGGCGGCTATGCCAACATCCTGCAATCTTTCGGTAATCTCCGGGATATTCTTATTTTCCTCATCCCATCCCAGCCTCGTTTTAACTGTCACGGGAAGACTGACGGCCTTTACAATGGCATCGGTCATTTTTACCATCAGGGGCACATTCTTCATCATTCCCGATCCTGCCCCCCTGTTAGCTATCTTTTTTACGGGACAGCCGAAATTTATATCTATCAGTTCCGGACCGGCTGATTCAGCAATGATGGCTGCCTCAACCATTGATTCAATTATGTGGCCGTAAATCTGGATACCAATGGGTCTTTCATTATCGTTTATGTCAAGCTTCCTTACACTTTTTAGCCCTTCCCTGATGAGCCCGTCGGATGAGACAAATTCGGTGTATACCATGTCAGCACCGTATTGCTTGCATATACTTCTGAAAGAGGGATCAGTAATGTCCTCCATGGGAGCAAGAAAAAGCGGCCTGTTGCCAAGGTATGTATCACCTATATTCAAAAAGCTAATATGTTATTACACCTAAATAATTATCTTCGGTGCAAAAGTAGTAAAATGACAGATTATTCAGCATTGCTTCCCCTAAGTTCAAAGAAACCATTTACCCAATTTGTGGTATCAATGCTCCTTATTCTGATTATTGCCATAAGCGGCCTGCTGATCACCCTCTTAACGGCATGGATGATCTATGGTATAGCACCGGGTGAGACGGATATATGGCAGGTGGACCAGGCAGTAAGGCATATAAATTATTTCAAGTACCTCCAGGCGTTCCAGCACCTGTCTATGTTTTTGCTTCCTGCCCTGGCCATAGGATATTTTATGAAGGGTGACGCCTGGTCCTACCTTGGATTGAAAAATAAGCCCCGCCTGACATCAGCATTGTTAAGTATATTATTCATACTATTCATTATCCCCCTTAACACTTACCTCTCATGGCTGAACGCTGAACTCGATCTTCCGGCCTGGCTCGGGGGACTTGAAAAATGGATAAGTGAGAAGGAATTGCAATCGGAAAGACTTACTTCGATCCTATTAAATGCGGGAAGCCCGGGAGCATTGTTAATCAATATAGTAGTTATTGCACTTTTACCGGCCATTGGGGAGGAATTTCTTTACAGGGGTGTTTTACAGGAGATATTTTCCAGATGGCTGAGATCGGGCACGCTGGCAGTTCTGCTGACTGCTTTACTGTTCAGTGCTTCTCATCTTCAGTTTTATGGCTTCCTGCCGAGATTCGTGCTGGGACTGGGATTTGGATTTATATATCTATGGACGGGCAATATCTGGCTTCCCGTGCTGGCTCATTTTATCAATAACCTGATACCGGTAATATTATCTTATTTCATGGGTTGGGAGAATGTTAACAACACAATGGATGAATTTGCTGCCGGGGAGGTATTCATAGCGGCAATCCCTGCTGCTGTTGCCCTGCTGGTTTTATTCAGTCTCCGCAAAGGAGACAGGGTAAGGGATTAATTGTTTTCTATCTTTTCAAGCTCACTTTTCCTATAAACGTAGACCAGACCGTAATTTTCTGATTTTGATCTTTTCTCTTCTTCGCTAAGGTCAGAAAAGGACCTCTCCACTTCATTCCATATTTTTACTATCAACTCGTCAACCTGTTCCCTCAGCTCTGTTATTTTATCTGAGTGATCACCTGTTCTCTTTTGCAGTGTCTTTTGAAAGTGATAGGAGTCAAGAAAATTTTCGAAATGAACCTTAACAACTGCCATAGTAGGGTTGGTAACAGGTGTACGGCCTTCACGCATGCGTAAAGTTTCGCCTTCTATTATCTTGTTACCCCAGTATATGACATCCTTTTCAGAATTGAGAGCGGGCAGTGAGGAATTACCATTGGCGAAGCCAAAAAAATTGAGTGTATCCGCCCGAAAATCATTTCTCTGAACAGCCATCATCATTACACGGAGAAAGTGACTTATGTAGGTTTTTGCCTTTCTCAGAGCTTCCTGGTAGGCCTTATTGCTTTCAACCTGTTTATTGTAAGCCTGTCTCTGTAATTGATAATTATGTATAAAGGAAGGGAGCAGGGCCTGGAGTTTAACATAGCTGTCGGCTGTATAAGCCAGTTTGAAAGGGGGAATCTCCTTCCCCTTGTTCAGTGCCTGGTCCATGGCTCTGATTCTTGCAGCATCGGTGTTTGGAAGACGACGGTAGGGCATATCTCCGTAATAATTGTTGAAAACTTGTTAGCAATCTGTGCGAATATATGAATTATAAAATAAAATACAATAGTATTCGCCAGTGATTTTCAATACTTTTTACGAAATTTATTTGATTCTGTTACATATATTGACAACTCTGTTAATAATCAGAAGGAAATGTGTTGTCAACCATTGAAGAACATTTTGCATTACAGTTAAATAGCCGTATTTTTATTACTTATTTTGATAATAAAAACTAAAACAACATTAATATGTTTAAATCAGAAGTATACAAAAATAGGAGAGAAGCATTGAGAAAATCCATGAAAGAAGGGCTGATCCTGATTTTGGGTAATGTGGATTCTCCCATGAATTATCCTGCCAATCCTTTTCATTTCAGGCAGGACAGTGATTTCCTTTATTTCTTTGGTCTCGATTTACAGGGACTTGCAGGAATAATGGACATTGACAACGGCAGGGATTATATTTTCGGTGACGATGTTGGGGTTGACGATATTATATGGATGGGACCACAACCATCAATACGCGAACTGGCGGCAAAAGCTGGGGTAAGGGACACCATGCCTAAGGATAAGCTGGCAGACTTTATTGATGAGGCCAGATCAGCCGGAAGAAAATTACATTTCCTGCCACCCTACAGGGGGGAAAATAAGATGACTCTTGGAGCGCTGCTTAAGGAGAACCCCTGCCAGATGAAGTCAAAGGCCTCGGAGGAACTCATCAAAGCAGTTGTTGCCCTACGTTCCTATAAGGATGAAGATGAAATAGGTGAGATAGAAAAGGCTGCTGACATAGCTTATGAAATGCATACCACAGCAATGAAGATGTGCAAGCCCGGGGTGAAGGAGCAGGAGATATTCGGAACGATTGAGGGAATAGCACTGGCAAAGGGGATGGGGCCCTCATTCCCGATAATACTCAGTATAAACGGGCAGACCCTTCATAATCATAACCATGATAATATTCTTACAGAGGGAAGGATGATGGTTGTTGATGGAGGAGCTGAAACAAACATGCATTACGCTTCAGATATTACCCGGACAACACCTGTGGGTGGAAAATTCAATTCAAGGCAGAAAGAGATTTATGATATTGTACTTGATGCCAATATGAAAGCCATACAAAGTGCGGGGCCGGGGAAATCCAACAGGGAGCTTCATCTCGAAGCCTGTAAGATCCTTGCCACAGGATTGAAAGGACTTGGACTGATGAAGGGTGATATTGATGAGGCTGTGGCCAGCGGTGCCCATGCTTTATTTATGCCGCACGGCCTGGGCCATATGATGGGACTTGACGTTCATGATATGGAGGGCCTCGGGGAGAACTATGTTGGCTATAACGACCAGGTAAAGAGAAGCGAGCAGTTTGGCCTGGCTTTCCTCAGGTTTGCTCTGCCATTTGAGCCGGGACACGTATTCACTATTGAGCCCGGATGTTATTTCATCCCTGAACTGATTGCACAGTGGAAATCAGAGAAGTTGCATGCAGGCTTTATAAATTACGACAGGGTAGAGAAGTACCTTGATTTCGGAGGTGTGCGTATCGAGGATGATGTGCTGATAACCAAAAACGGCCACAGGGTCCTTGGTAAGCCCATACCAAAAACGGTCAAGGAGATAGAGGATATGTGCTCCTAGTCTATTATCTCCTGCTTCTTGACGGACCGGGAAATACCGGAAGGCTTTCATGGCCTTCGGCATCAACACTCTGTACTGCGAAGAAATAGTTATCCTTCGAATAGGGCAGCGTGGCTTCTGTGCCCTGCACAAATATCTTTTTCTCCCACATGCTCCTGTGTGTCTCACGCATGAGTACATAATAGCCTGCAGGTTCTACTGCGCCGGCTGGTTTTTCCCATGTTAGGGTAGTTGAATTGCTCAAACCCGATACCACTATCCCGGTATTTGACGGCCGGGGAGGGGCCATTGCAAGGTTGGCCAGTGTGGCAAGGTTAATGCCGGCATTCTTTCGTACATATTCATAATCAACCCCTGAGGGCAGGTCACCGAACATAATGCCATCCCTCTCTCCGGGTGTTGTATGGGTGCGGTTGTAATTCTCGTTGAACTCACATATCCTCACAGCCGTAAATCCCTTCCTGCAGAATGGTGTATGATCGCCGCCGCGACCGAAGCGGTCGTTCCTGTATACCAGGCTTACCTCTAGCTGGTCAACATATCTTTCGCCCACTTCCTTTATATACCTGGCCAGCTGCCTGGCTTTTCCATCATTTTCACCCGAGGTGTATGCTCTCATACGTGCCATTGCTTCTGTTTCATAAGCCGGTACACCTTCACTGAAAACCCTCACCCTCATGTTATCGTTGAGAAGGGTGCCACTGGAACTGCTGTTACCTATCATGTCATTGTTCAGCATGGCAATTATATTCCAGTCTTCCTCGCTGGCTATGTCGGCCATGGCTGATGCACCGTAAAGACCGTGTTCCTCGCCGGTAAGTATCATAAACTTTATTGTTGCAGGAAACTCATGCTTTGACATAATCCTGATCAGCTCGAGTATGGCTGCCACACCCGAGCCGTCATCATTGGCTCCCGGGGCAAATGTTGTTGCGTCATAGTTATCCTCAACCCGGCTGTCGAGGTGGGCACTCATGATCAGTATCCTGTCATCCCCGGGATCTGATCCCTGCAGGGTGGCAATCACATTCCTCAGTTCAATTTCCCTGTCTATCCTCTGGCCTTCACCGCCAACATTATAGTTAACGAATTCCACCGACAGGCGGCCACCGGAACCCGGTATATACTGTTCGATCTCTTCCTTCACCCAGTTCCATGCTGCCCCTATTCCTTTTTCAGGATCGTCCTGCACGCTCAGGTTATGTCTTGTATGGAAGCTAACCAGTTTCTCTATGTGGCTTTCAATATTATCACGTGATATTTCCTCAACCATATTGCTTATAAGGGGATCGCGCCTGATTATTTCCTGTGCTGAAGCAAGCTGGATGCTCATGATAATGACTGTGGCAAGCAGAAGATGTCTTTTCATAAGTGCTCATTTATTAATTCATACCAAATATATCAATTAGTGAAAACACTTAGCACGATTGTCACATAAAAAGGTTTGGGATTTAAAATCTTTTAACAAACTTTGAAGCAGAGGAACTGGCTGATATGAACTGCCTCGTCGAAGACCGGGGAGGCAAATATCAGTCAGCTGATAATAGTGTAATTTTCGAATATGAGACTCAGAACTGTTCTTATCTGGATAACTATCTTCAGTATAGCCATGGCTTTCCTGGAGAGTTCTGTTGTTGTTTACCTCAGGGAGATAATGTACCCTGAAGGATTTTCTTTTCCCCTGGCAACATTCGAGGGTCACCTGGCTGTAACGGAACTCCTCAGGGAATTATCGACCCTGATAATGCTGGCTGCCGTGGCCTTCATTGCAGGCAGGACTTTTTCGCGCAGCCTGGCATGGTTTGTTTACAGTTTTGCCATATGGGATATTTTTTATTATGTATTCCTTAAGCTGCTGATTGACTGGCCGGCATCCCTGCTTGAATGGGATATCCTTTTCCTCCTGCCGGTAACATGGACAGGGCCGGTTTTAAGCCCATTGATTGTGTGTATAAGCATGATCAGCCTGGCAGTGGTAATTCTTTATTATTCATACAGGGGGGTCGTCACAAAACTGCAAAAGACTGAATGGCTTATTTTGATTGCCGGGGCTGTAATAGTGATAATCTCCTTCACATGGGATTATTCCGGATATATCCTTGAGGGGTATTCCTTAACAGATATCTGGAACATGCCCCGCGATGGTTCGCTCCTTGAGTATGCTGCCGGCTATGTTCCACGCAGTTTCAACTGGTGGCTTTTCGGAGCCGGCAACCTTGTAATTGTATCAGCCATAATAATTATATTCAGGCGTTTCCGGCACTCATATCGGGCAGCCTGACACCGCGGGAGCCGGCTTAGTAAGCCTTATAATATTCCCTGTTGAGCCTGGCTATATTGACCAGCTTTATTTCCTTCGGGCACTCAACTTCGCATGCACCTGTGTTTGAGCAGTATCCGAAACCCAGTTCATCCATTGTCTGCACCAGTGTCCGCACTCTCTCCTTCGCTTCCACTTTTCCTTGTGGCAACAGGGCAAACTGGCTGATCTTGGCCGAGACGAAAAGCATTGCTGATGCGTTTTTACAGGCTGCCACGCATGATCCGCAACCAATGCACACACCGGCCTCAAAGGCCCTGTCAGCATTTTCCTTTTTAACAGGTATGGAATTTGCTTCAGGAGCAGCGCCTGTGTTTACGGATATGTAGCCACCGGCTTCAATGAGTTTATCAAAGGAAGTCCTGTCGACAACGAGGTCTCTTATTACCGGGAAAGCTTTTGATCTCCAGGGCTCAACGGTTATGGTGTCGCCGTCCTTGAATACGCTCATACTGAGCTGGCATGTTGTGACGCCCTCCTTGGGACCGTTTGGCCTGCCGTTAATATAGAGCCCGCACATCCCGCAGATACCTTCACGGCAATCACTGTCAAATGCAACCGGGTCGCCACCTTCTCTTACCAGCTTCTCATTGAGATAGTCGAGCATTTCCAGGAAGGTCATTTCAGAAGAGACTTCTTCGAGTTTATATGTAACAAATTGTCCTTTTGCTTCTTTATTTTTCTGACGCCAGATTTTAAGTGTTATGTTCATTTCAATCAGATTTGAAAATTATTATTAATGCTATTTATAGCTTCTCTGCACCGGTGTCACAAATTCAAACTTCAGCTCTTCCTTGTGCAGTTTGGGATCTGATGTTTCCCCCGTATATTCCCATGCAGCAACATAGGAATAGTTCTTGTCATCTCTCTGTGGTTCCCCTTCATCAGTCTGGTATTCTTCCCGGAAATGGGCACCGCATGATTCTTTCCGGTTAAGTGCATCTATTACAATAAGCCTGGCCAGGTCGAAGAAATCTGCTATCCTGCCGGCTTTTTCCAGTTCATGGTTGAGTTCATTAAGCTCGCCTGCCACTTTCACATCTTTCCAGAATTCCTCTTTCAGTTCCTGTATTTCACTGTGTGCTTTCTTCAATCCTTCTTCGTTTCTTGACATACCCGAATAGGCCCATAGTATATTACCCAGTCTTTTGTGGAAGGATGTGGGTGTCTGGGTGCCATTCACGGAAAGCAGCTTCTCCAGTTTATCCTTCACTGCTTTTTCAGCCTCCTCAAATTCGGGAGTGTCTGTCGGGATCCTGGGAACCTTGATCTGATCGGCGAGGTAATCGCCGATGGTTGCCGGCAATATAAAATAGCCGTCGCCTGAACATTGCATCAGGGAGCTTGCACCCAGCCTGTTGGCGCCATGATCGGAGAAATTGGCCTCTCCTATTGCATAGAGACCGGGTATGGTGGTCATAAGATTATAGTCGACCCACAAGCCACCCATTGTATAGTGAGATGCCGGGTATATGCGCATTGGTTCCTCATAGGGATTGATCCCTGTAACTTTTTCATAGAGGTCGAAGAGTGTTCCATACTTGGCTTTTATGGCGTCCTTACCCTGGCTCTGTATGGCATCCCTGAAGTCGAGGTTCACGGCAAGGCCGGTTTCTCCCACACCATATCCTTCATCGCATCTTTCCTTGGCTGCCCTGGAGGCTACGTCCCTTGGGACCAGGTTACCGAAGGCCGGGTATTTACGTTCAAGATAATAATCCCTTTCTTCCTCTTTTATTTCATTTGGTGGTCTTTTGTCTCCTTTTTCTTTTGGCACCCATACCCTGCCGTCGTTCCGGAGCGATTCAGACATAAGGGTCAGTTTGGCCTGGTAGTCATTAAGTACGGGGATACTTGTCGGGTGTATCTGCGCCATACTGGGGTTAGCCATAAGTGCACCTTTCTTATATGCAGCCAAAGCTGCGCTGCCGTTTGAGTTAACCGCCAGTGTGGACAGGTAATATACAGTTCCGAAGCCACCTGTTGCCAGTACTACTGCATGTGCTGAGTGTCTTTCTATCTCACCTGTTATAAGGTTCCTTGTGATAATGCCACGTGCCCGTCCGTCAATAACTACCAGGTCGAGCATGTCGCGGCGTGCAAACATTTTTGCCTTGCCTGCCTTTATCTGCCTGCTCAGGGCCTGGTAACCAGCCAGTGTACACTGCTGGCCTGTCTGCCCCTGTGCATAAAATGTTCTTGACACCTGTACCCCTCCGAATGAACGGTTGGCCAGGTAACCACTGTATTCCCTGGCAAAGGGTACACCCTGTGCAACGTACTGGTCAATGATCTGGTTACTCACTTCGGCTGCCCGGTAAACATTTGCCTCTCGTGCCCGGAAGTCGCCTCCCTTGATCATGTCATAGAATAACCTGAAATCACTGTCAGCATCGTTCTTGTAGTTCTTGGTAGCATTTATACCACCCTGTGAAGCAATCGAGTGAGCCCTGCGGGAAGAGTCCTGGAATACAAAAACCTTGACATTGTATCCAAGCTCGGCCATTGATGCCGCTGCTGAAGCCCCGGCAGCCCCGGCTCCTACAACAATAATGTCGAGTCTCTTCTTGTTGGCAGGATTAACAAGCTTAAGCGATGACAGGTGTTTTTTCCATTTTTCCGCTAATGGTCCGTCGGGAATTTTTGAATCCAATTTTACCATTTCAATATTTTTTTCTGATTTTTTCCTGATTATTTAAATAGCCAGATAATTAAAGGGATGGAGGCAAATCCGGCAGGAATGACAATTGCATATATTACCGCTATGAAATTTACCACAGGTGTCCATATCCTGTGATTAAGTCCCACCGTCTGGAAAGCTGATTTAAAAGCGTGATAGAGGTGAAAGCCCAGGACAATGAAGCAGATCCAGTAGAATATGTTATACCCTGGTATGATGAACAGCTGGTGAGCAACCGCATAGAAATTCTCGGCATCACCCTCAACAAAACCAAGCCTTATAAAATAGAAGTTTACAAAGTGGATTATGAAGAAGATGAAAATCGTACCCCCCGTCCAAATCATGAATTTTGAAAAGAAGGAGGTTTTGGATTTATTAACCGATTTATACCCCTGTGGCCTTGAAAGCCAGTTTTGTATCTGTACTATTATACCGATGATAATATGTACCAGTATAGCCAGTATCAGTAATATTTCAAACACTTTGACAAGGGGAAAGGTGGCCATGAAATGAGCCGCTGAATTAAATGGCTCAGGATCAGATTTGAGTAACATAAAGTTGATTCCCAGGTGAACAGGCAGGAAGGTTAAAAGGAACAATCCCGCCAGGGCCATAACAAATTTCTTTGATATGGATGAGGCGATTACTTTATTCATAGTGAAAGGGAGGTTTTTTGATTAATCTGTTGTACAATGTTCACAAATATATTTTAATTATTTTTAGACTACCAATTTAAAATGATGTTCTTCGAAATGTTTTAAGGCCGTTGATTCTAAAGAAACCTAAACATACAAAAATTATTTCCAGATAATGAATAAACAAATAAAATTTGACAAAGGAGATATTGTTTACCATGACACGGGAGAGGGATACCCGCTTGTGTTGCTTCATGGGTATCTTGAAACATCCCTTGTCTGGAAGGAATTCGCGGAGGGATTGTCATCTGATTTCAGGATTCTTGCCATCGATCTGCCGGGACATGGAGGGTCGTCGGTTTACGGTACTGAACACAGTATGGAATTTATGGCTGAGGCTGTTTTAAGTGTGGTGGATGCCGAGAACATTGATAAGTTCATGCTGGCAGGACATTCAATGGGTGGTTATGTTGCCCTGGCCTTCGTAGATAAATATCCTCACCGGCTGTATGCATATTGCCTGTTTCATTCACATCCCTTTCCTGATACCCAAGAGCTTATTGCCAACAGGAGGAGGGAAATAAAGGTTGTTGAATCAGGGAAGAAGGATATTATTTACCCGGTCAATATCCCGAGGATGTTTGCCGACTTTAATACCGGGAAGTTCAAAGAAGCGGTGGAGCGCAACAAGAATATAGCATCAGGCATATCTGAAGAAGGGATAATAGCCGTTCTCAACGGTATGATCAGCAGGCCGTCAAGGCTCGGGATACTGGAAAAAGGGGAGGTGCCCCTCCTTTTTATAGCGGGTAGGCATGATAACTATATTCCTTTCGAAGAAGTGGAGAACAGGATTAAATTACCCGCAAATGCAGAAATGCTGGTGCTTGAAGAGTCAGGACACATGGGCTTTGTTGAAGAAAGGGAGAGGTCGCTCGGGGCGATAAGAAATTTTTACAGGAGACAATTATAATTTAATATAAAAACTGTCAACCATGAAAAAGACGCTTACTGTTACAATTATTTTTCTTTTCGTTCTATCCACCGCCTGTGTTAATAACAAAGGCGGAGAGGATGGGGAAGACCGGATGGACTGGTGGCGCGATGCCCGCTTTGGAATGTTTATACACTGGGGACTGTATGCAGTGCCTGCAGGTGAATGGGAAGGGACTACCAACCATGCTGAATGGATAAGAACAACCGCACAGATCCCTCTTGAGACATATGATGGTTTCGTTGAGCAGTTTAACCCAGTGGATTTTGATGCTGATGAATGGGTTAAAATGGCAAAGGACGCAGGGATGAAGTATATTGTCATTACCTCGAAACACCACGACGGGTTCTGTCTTTTCGATTCTGAATATACAGATTACGATATTATGTCAACGCCCTTTAAAAGGGATATCCTCAGGGAACTGGCCGATGCATGTGCCAGGGAGGATATTGTCATATGCTGGTACCATTCGATAATGGACTGGCATCACCCTGATTACCTGCCGCGGCGTAACTGGGAGACGGACAGGCCAACGGAAGGAGCCGATTTTGACAGCTATGTAGAAGATTACCTCAAGAAGCAGCTTGCTGAATTAACTGGTAACTATGGTAGGATAGGGGTTCTCTGGTTTGACGGTGAATGGGAGGATACGTGGACACACGAAAGGGGTGTGGACCTCTATAATTATGTTCGCGGGCTTCAGGAAGGTATTATAATAAATAACAGGGTCGACAAGGGGCGCCAGGGTATGGCCGGTATGACTGCCGGGGATCAGTTCAAAGGAGATTTTGGGACACCTGAACAGGAAATACCGGCAACGGGACTGCCGGGGGTCGATTGGGAGACCTGTATGACCATGAATGATCACTGGGGCTATAATAAGTACGATGATAACTGGAAATCATCCGAAGAACTCATAAAGAAACTTGTTGATATTGCTTCCAAAGGAGGAAATTTCCTCCTGAACGTGGGACCGAAAGCAGATGGCACTTTTCCTGCTGAAAGTATTGAAAGGCTAAAGGTAATAGGTGACTGGATGGATATATATTCAGAATCAATATACGGCACCGGGGCCAGCCCTTTCAGCAATCTTGAATGGGGCAGGTGCACAAGTAAGCAGGTGGGTAAGAATACCAGGCTCTATCTTCATGTATTCGACTGGCCGGATGATAATAAGCTTGTTGTGCCGGTTGTGCAGAATAAGGTAAAAGACGCCTTTATTATGGAGGATATGCAGAAAACGGCTTTTGAAGTGCAGGACGATAAAATTATTATTGACCTTCCAGGGCAGGCCCCTGATAAATATTGCCCGGTGATTATCCTGGATATAAAGGGCACCCTGGGCGATTGACTAATTTCACTCAATATAAAGGTCAATCAGGGTGATTGACTTATTATCCTGGATATACAGGGTAAGCGGGGCGATTGATTAATTTTCTTCCATGTACTCTATAGCTTTCTTCAGGGTGGTATCAAGGTCCTGCCAGATAGGGTAGAAGCCTTTGTTGTCGAGAATATTCCGGGCAATATAGGCTCTTATCTGTATATCTATGAATTCACCTGATTCCCTTATCCCGGCACGGTCAGGCTG
>JBNJHQ010000053.1:0-14229 GCA_051748705.1 Bacteroidota bacterium
GAAAGATTCTCGGCAAGGCTGGAAGCCAGGCAATTTGTTGCACCCAGGCGGGTCAGCATTGTGCCTCACCTTCTTAAAGCAGCTGCTGTGGCCATACTGGTCACACTATCCTCCCTCTGGACATGGGAACATGTATTGAGTCCCGATGCCAACAGAATGACCTTAAGTGAAGTATCACCTGAATATCGCGAGGTTGAGCAATACTACGTTCAGCAGGTAAATATGATGGAAGATGAAATTGAGGGGATATGGATCAATGGTCAGCCCGATGATAAGGATATGCTGATGGATGAACTTAATCAAATGGATCAGATGTACGAAGAGCTACAGAAAGATCTGAAAGCAAATCCTAACGACGAAAGGGTAATAAATGCTATGATAGAGCATTACCAGAGAAAAATGGAGGTGATGAACTATATCCTTTCCCAGTTGAAAGAGATACAAAGTAATAATGAAAACCAAATAAACAACGAAAATTATGAAACGGTCAGGTTGTAAATCAGTAATCAGGTTGTTGTTTGTTCAGGTAGTTCTGATACTGTCAGTGGCAGCATACGCGGCTGATGTGGATAAGCAATTCAAAAAAGAATTTGATGCCAGTGCTATTGAACTTCTGAAGATCAATAACCGCTATGGAGATGTGGAAATTGTCAATTCCGACAATAATAAAATTATTATAGTCGTGGATGTACAATTATCACATCCGAACTCTTCAAGAGCTGAAAAACTTTTATCTATGATAACTGTTGAATTCAGCGAAAATGATAACACCGCAGAAGCCAGGACCGAAATTGACAGACAATTCCGAATGGAAAACAGGGGCCCTCACAGGGGTTTCTCAATTGACTACCGTATTGAAATGCCGGCGCACATTGACCTTGACCTCTCAAACAGGTATGGCAATTTTAAAGCAGGCACTCTCACCGGGCATGTTGATATCAGGGTGAAGTATGGTTCACTGTATATCAAAAGCCTTACGAGGCAGAATGAGGAGCCACTGAACAGGATAACGGGCGAATACCTGCGTATAGGAGATATTACTGAGGCGGGATGGCTTGAACTGAACTTAAGGTATGTCAGCAAATTTAATATCTTAAACGCCCAGGCTCTCCTTGTTAATTCGCGCTATTCAACCAATAACAATATCGATAATGTAAGTTCGGTAGTGATTGACAGCAAATATGACAGGTTTGAAATTCAGAATCTGAGTAATATTGTTGCTGAATCAGCATATACAGCCTATAAAATAGGAAACTTATCCAATAAACTGGATATTGAAACCCGCTACGGTTCTATTGAGGTTGAGAATGTTGAGGAGGGTTTTGAACTGGTCAAAACAGATGTTGCTTACAGCCCGGTTAAAATAAGTTTTGATAAGTCGGCATCATACAGGCTGAAGGCTGAAACCAGGTATTGTGGCTTTTCATTCAATGAGAAGAATGCCGATATCAGGCAGAGGATACAGGAATCCAATTCAATGTACCTTGAAGCGGTGATTGGTGAAGCAGGCACAAAATCCGAAGTTATTATAAATGCGGATTACGGATCCGTGAAACTCTATTAGAGACTACTGAAAATAAGGTAATACCCGGGAGGCTGTCTCATAACAAAGATGAGACAGCTTCTTTTTTTGTGGTAAGGTGGGCAGGGAGTTACGGGGCTTCCTATTCGGATATTTCAAAGAAAATTATACAGGATTATTTTCAGGGGATCTTTATTCATATATTTGGATCTGAAAAAAATATAATAATGAATAAGAAAATCATCAAATCAGTATTTTTTTTACTTTCTGCAGCAATGCTCTTCTCCTGCAGCATCGAAAGCGGGCAGAAGGGTGAATCAATGACAATTAAAAAAGACTGGGCTCTCGTAATACACGGGGGAGCAGGTGTCATTACCCGCGACCAGATGACGGCTGAACGCGACAGTGCATACCGGAAGGTATTAAATGAGGCTCTTGAGACGGGTAAGCTTATACTTTCTGAAGGCGGCACGGCTATTGAAGCTGTTGAAAAGACCATTCATTTAATGGAAAACTCGCCCCTGTTCAATGCCGGTAAAGGGGCTGTTTTTACGAGCAGCGGAACCAATGAGATGGATGCAGCCATCATGGACGGATCGGATCTGAATGCAGGATCAGTAGCCGGGGTCACAGATATAAAAAATCCAATAAGCGCAGCCAGGGCAGTAATGGAACAGTCTGTGCACGTTATGCTGGCAGGAAAAGGAGCTTCTGCCTTTGCCATTGAGCAGGGACTGGAACAGGTTGATCCTTCCTACTTCTATACTGACCATCGCTACAGGCAGCTTACCGAGGCCATAAACAATGAAAAACACGGTACTGTAGGATGCTGTGCCCTGGACAGGAATGGCAACCTGGCTGCCGGCACCTCCACCGGGGGGATGACAAATAAAAAGTATAACAGGATCGGGGATGCGCCCATCATCGGGGCCGGCACATATGCCAACAACTCAAGCTGTGCCGTATCAGCCACCGGTCATGGTGAATATTTCATACGCTGGACCGTGGCACATGATATATCAGCACTGATGGAATACAGTGGGCTGAGCCTGGATGAAGCCTCTGACCTCGTAATAAATGAGAAGCTGGTCAATGCCGGCGGGACCGGAGGCATCATAGCAGTGGATAAATATGGTAATATAGCAATGCCTTTCAATACAGAAGGCATGTTCAGGGGTAAGGCCGATTCAGAAGGCAAGCAGGCTGTACAAATTTACAGGGACGAGGAAGGCTTTTAGACATCCAGCTCAACAACTGTAATACCGGAGCCTCCTGCTTCCACATGTTCATCATGATATTCCCTGACGAGGTCAACAGTAGACAGGTATTCACGAATAAGCTGCCTTAATATACCATCACCCTTACCATGGAGTATCCTCAGGGTGGGATACTGCACCATAATACCCTCATCAATGAATTCACGGACCGTATTAAGGGCCTGCTCCGCCCTCAAGCCACGTACGTCCTTATCGGGACTGAACCTGGAGCGGCGCCTGGTTACATCCCAGTCAAGCTGTGACGAGGAGGATACCTTAATGCCCGAGCCCTTGATCTCTCCAGGCGAGGCCCTGCGTACTTTTGAATAACTAACGGTGCTAATAATATTTTCAAAGGCAATGGATACTTTATTCTTGTCCATCGAGATAAGCTCCCCCACCCTGTCACTGCCTTCCATAACAACCTTGTCTCCCTTTTTCAGTGGTCCTTTTACCACACCGGGTTGAGCTCCGGATTTTTTCTCTTCTTTTTTCAGTGCCCTGACATCAAATCCGGCTCTCTTTTCCTTTTCCCTGAGTTTTTTTCTTTTCAGGGTAATCTTTTTATCCTCATCGTCCACCTGCCTTTCGATACCTTCCCTGAGCTTTTCCAGCTGCTTCCTGGATTCCTTTGTCCGCTCTTTTTCCGCCTGGGATTCCCTTATCTCCTTTATTGTTTTTTCGACCCTTTTATTGGCCTCTACCAGCAGTAATTCAGCTTCTTCCCTGGCCCTTTTAATAATTTCCTTCCTTTCGTTCTTCAAATCCGAAATCTCTTTCTCGTAACTGCTCATCAGTTCTTCAAGCTTCTTGCTTTCGATCCTTATGCTATTACGTTTCTGCTCCCAGTATCTCTTATCCCTCAGTACATCCTTAAGATGTTTGTCGAAGTTGATATGCTCTTCCCCTACTTTCCTGGAAGCATCTTTCAGTATCTCCTCAGGCAGTCCTATCCTCCTGGCTATCTCAAAGGCAAATGAACTTCCCGGCTTGCCGATGTCGAGCCTGAATAATGGTTCCATCCGGTGGTTATCAAACATCATTGCCCCGTTTACTATCCCCTCCTCTGCTGAAGCAAAATGCTTAAGGTTGGTATAATGAGTTGTAATAACCCCGTAAACAAGCTTTTTGTTAAGCTCCCCAAGTATTGCTTCGGCTATTGCTCCTCCAAGCATGGGTTCTGTTCCCGTACCAAATTCATCGATCAGTACAAGGGTCTCGTCATTTGCATTACGCAGGAAATATTTCATATTCAACAGGTGTGAACTGTAGGTACTGAGATCATTTTCTATACTCTGCTCATCACCGATATTGATAAAAATATTCTCAAAGATCCCGAACTCAGATCCCTGTTTTACAGGTACTGTCATACCACACTGAAACATATACTGCAGCAGTCCCACCGTGGACAGGCATACGGATTTACCGCCTGCATTAGGTCCCGAAATCAATAATATTCGCTCCCCCTCCCCGAGTCGTATATCCAGCGGCACAACCTGCCTGTCCGGCATATCCTCATATGCAAGGAAAAGAAGCGGATGCACAGCTTCGGTCCAGTTTATAAGAGGCTTATCATTCAAAACAGGTTTTACTGAACCGAGTCTGCGACCGAGCCGGGCCTTTGCCCTCACCATGTCAATCTCCCCGACAACATCGTAAGATAGCAGCAGATCATCGATATATGGCCTTATCCTGTCAGCAAAATCCATCAGTATTTTAATTATCTCCCTTTTCTCGGCATATTCAAGCTCTATGATCTGGTTATTGAGATTAACTATTTCAGCAGGTTCAATATACACTGTCTTGCCACTGGCCGACTGGTCGTGAACCAGGCCTTTTATCCTGTTTTTATCATATACATTAACTGGAATTACACCCCTGCCATTTCTAACGGCCACCAGTGTCCCCTTCTCAACAATTCCGTCTTTCTGGGCCTGTCTGAGTATTGCCTGCATGCGTTTTGACACCATTGATCCTGCTTTCCTCAGTTCAGCCCTTATACCTGCGAGTCCCGGTGAAGCATTGTCCTTGATGCTTCCTTCTTTTGACATTATCCTGTTAATTGACTCACTAACAAAAGGATAAACCTTTATCTGCCGACTCAGTTCGCAGAGGCCGGGGTAAGCCTCAGCATGCTCCTCATCATTGAAGAAATTATAAATACCTTTCAGGGTAACAAGTGAGCGCTTAAGATCAAAAACAAGGCTGGTGCCCGGGTATGCGCCTTCCACTTTCATTTCCCGCAGTCCCTGTCTCACATCATAATAATGGTCAAGTGGAAACTCCTGTTCGAGTTCAAGTATTCTCTGAAATTCAGCTGTACGTCCAATTTCGGGTTCTATAACATCACTGCTGGTGCTGAAAGAAAGCGAAGCCGCCCTTTCACGTCCCTGCTGCGAAAGGCATAGATCAACTATCCTGCTGCGTATACGGTCAAATCCAACTTTAATTTCAAACTCATCGGGATAAATCATTCCTGCCAGATATCTTTAAATGGAACAAATGTAAAGTTAATTAATGTTAAATCATACCTGTAAAAGGTCGCAGGGTATATTAATTACTAAATTTGGTAATATTTTAATTATAAATCTAAAAATCCCAGAAAATGAAAATAAAGTCTTCAGCAGTAGCATTATTGCTGCTCTTTATTCTTCCTGGAGAGATTTTCGGCCAGGACGAACCCCTTGATCTCAATATGGTATATAAGATCAAGCAGGAAGGATTTAAAAATTCCGATATTGAAGAGCTGTCATTCTGGATGACTGATTTTGTTGGTCCGCGACTGACTGCATCAAACGGAAAAAAGAAAGCCGATGAATGGACAAGCCGGAGAATGGAGGAATATGATCTGAGGAATGTAAGAGTAGAAGTTGCCAGGCCATTTGATCGTGGCGGATGGGAAAACCAGCTTACCTATGTTGCGATGACTGTTCCCTACTATGCCAATTTTACAGCAAACCCCAGGGCATGGACAGGCAGTACCAGGGGCCTGGTGAAAGGCAAACCCATACTGCTGGAGCTCAATGATGAGAGTGATTTCGAGAAATACAGGGGTAAATTAAAGGGGAAGATCGTGCTAATGCCCTCAGCGGCAACCTATGAGGCAA
This sequence comes from Bacteroidota bacterium, assembly GCA_051748705.1. Classification (GTDB taxonomy): domain Bacteria; phylum Bacteroidota; class Bacteroidia; order Bacteroidales; family VadinHA17; genus UBA9300. Next base: position 5,886 of record JBNJHQ010000053.1, read on the forward strand.
GCTTTGAGCCTCTCGCCGAAAGGTATACAAGGGAGGAACTTGAATCTCTTGAAGAGTATAGCTATGGAGGACGCAGATTTCGCCGCGGTGATTTTAATATGGATGATTACAGGAGGAGAATGATGTTACAGAGACAGGCAGCTGATTTCCTGAGGGATGAAGGTGTTGCTGTCATTCTCACTTCCAGCGGTGAATTTAATGTGCCACGCTCAAGTGGTGCATCCTATACCTCGGGTGAAGAAGAGCCGATCGCAGAATTATACCTGCCTCTTGAAGCTCATGGACGAATAATGAGGTTAATACAGCATGATGTTGACGCGGAGCTTGAGGTGGAGGTTAAAAGCAGGTTCTATGCCAGTCCCGGCGTAACAAATGTAATAGGTGAAATACCCGGTACCGATCCTTCACTAAAGGATGAAGTAGTGCTGCTGGGCGGACACTGGGATTCATGGCATGGCGGTACGGGTGCGGCAGATAATGCCTCGGGATGTATTGTTATGATGGAGGCCATGCGTATACTAAAATCACTCGATATTGAACCAAGGAGAACCATTCGTATAGCTTTATGGGGTGGTGAGGAACAGGGATTACACGGCTCAAGAGGCTATGTTGAGAAATACATAAGGGATAGCGAGGGGAATATACTCGAAGGATTCGATAATTTTGCCGCCTATTTCAATATGGACAACGGATCGGGTAAGTTCAGGGGGATATATGTCCAGGAAAATGATATGGTAGTACCCATCTTTGAGACCTGGTTCAAACCCTTTGAAGACATGGGTTGTTCAACTGTAACACTCAGGAATACAAGCGGCACCGATCATCTTTCATTTGACGGACTGGGCCTGCCCGCCTTCCAGTTCATACAGGATGAACTTGAATACGGCAGGGGTTACCATACGGTTATGGATACCTATGAAAGGCTGGTCATGGATGACCTTAAACATAATGCTGTTGTGGTGGCATCACTTGCTTACCATGCCGCAATGCGTGATGAGGTATTGCCCCGTAAACCTCAGCTTGAAAGTCTCAACAGACAGGGGGGCAGAGGCTTTTAATATAAGCAGCATATAACATAAAGGTAATAAACCCGCAGTTTTTCTCTGGAATAAACATTGCGGGTTTAATTTTGCTTAGTATCTTTAATAGAAATAAGAACTTAGCAACAATGAAAAATCTTTTACCCCTTCTGATTTTACTACTGGCAGTAATACCTGCATTTTCCCAGGAAGAAAGTGATCCTCCTGTTCCCCTGTCCTACTCCAACATAAGTTATGATGAAGAAGGACGGCTCTTCATAGAGATACAGGGCAGGAAAATTTATGAAAATTTATCTGAACCATTTATATCAGTCGATATGATGACAGGTAAACCAACCGGTACTGAAAAAGGCATCGCACTGGATTTCGGCAATATTAATTTTGAGGGTTCAATATATTACGGGTTCATCCCATATGGCGACTCAAAGCATCCACAGCCCGTTTACTTCCATTCAAGCGCACCAATATCCGAGGGCAAAGCATTTATTGAGATTTCGCCGAATATGAGCGGGCGCTATGACATGATAAACTGGGAAGAAAATGAGAAGGGGACGATCGGATACAGGATAATCAGTTATAATGGTTATTTTATCTATGACGGCATCATAAGTTTTAAGGGTAAAGGGCCCTTTGTAGTTGCTCCTACAATTATTGAAGGTCCTTTTGTTAACCTTCTGAAACATAATGAGGTAAGTATCTCCTTCACTACAAATATGGAAATATCACCCTCCGTCGGGATTATTAAAGCCGGTGAAGATAGGGGCACGGAAAACGTAGACGAAGCAGTCGGTGCCGGCACAGATGGAGCTGCTGAGGGTACTGCCGGAACGAAGGTAAGTGCGACATACGGAAACGGAACTGAAGAAGGCAAAACAGACATAAATATATTTAAAGGAGTAAAAGGCAAAGTACACGAAATAAAAATTGAAGGTCTTGAACCGTCAACTGATTACCGTTATATCATTTATTATGGTGATGATACCCGGGAATACAGTTTCAGGACGGCTCCGGAGCCCGGATCACGTACTTCCTTTACCTTTGCATATGCCTCTGACTCTCGCAGTGGCAGCGGTGGAGGAGAAAGGGATATGTACGGTGCCAACTTCTATATCATGAAAAAGATCATGGCTCTTGCCATGTATAAAAATTCAGCCTTTGTCCAGTTTACGGGAGACCTGGTAAATGGCTACCACGAATGGAAGCAGCATATTGACCTTGAATATGCCAACTGGAAAAGAGCCGTACAGCCATACGGGGCTTATTTCCCGATCTATGTGGGCATGGGTAACCATGAAGCATTAACAAGGACATTCTCTTCCGGGGAAGCATATAATATTTCCATTGACAGGTTCCCCTTTGACACTGAATCGGCTGAATCTGCTTTCGCACGAAATTTTGTTATGCCACGAAGCGATCTGCTTTCAGAGGACGGTGCCATTTATGATCCTTCGGAAAGTACAACAGACTTCCCGTCGTACAGCGAAAATGTCTATCATTATATTTATGATAATGTGGCAGTTGTTGTTCTCAACTCTAATTACTTCTATGCCCCAAGCACCAACCTTATCAGCATAAGCAGTGGAGGCTTGCACGGTTACATAATGGACAGGCAGCTTGAATGGCTCGACAGAACAATAGCCAGTCTCGAAGCAAATCCGGATGTTGACCACGTGTTTATCACTGTTCACACACCGGTATTCCCCAATGGCGGGCATGTGCAGGATGACATGTGGTACGGGGGCAATAACCAGTATCGTCCATATGTGGCTGGCAGGGCCCTTGAAAAAGGTATTATTGAGCGGAGGGACCAGTTACTTGATATAATCGTAAACAAGAGCAAAAAGGTTATCGCGGTGCTTACCGGGGATGAGCATAATTATGCCAGGACAGAAATTAATCCCGACATGGTAATTTATCCTGAAACTTACTTTTCCAGAAAAATTAAGCTTAACAGAACAATATACCAGATCAACAACGGGGCTGCGGGTGCACCATATTACGCACAGGAAGAAACACCATGGACCCCATGGGTAAGCGGTTTCACCACACAGAATGCACTTGTGCTTTTTCATGTTAAGGGCGAAGAAATTGAGATGGAGGTGCTTAATCCTGATACCCTGGAAGAGGTTGACAGACTGAAACTAAGGTAATTATCAAAGCTTTTGATTTAAATACAATTAATTCAATTACAAATAATAAACAAACTGCATTTCATTGCCTGCAGCAAAACCGGGAACATTAAGGTCCCGGTTTTGTTATAGTACTAAATTTTTCAAGAATGATTATACCTGATAAAGTAAAGGGCTACGGGTTTGCTTTCCTGGCAACGCTATCAATGGCAAATGTATATGTTTTCAGCAAAGCGGCGTTGAACGAGCTTAACCTTTTCCAGTTTGGTTTTTACTGGTTTGGCATGGCTATAATATGGAATGTTTTATACGCGGTGCCCAGCGGTAAATGGAAAATCATTAAAAGGCTCGGAAGGAAAGAGTACCGTATACTGCTTATCCTTGGAATAGTTGAGCTGTTTGGCACCATCCTTTTCTTTCTGTCGATTGAAACTGCGGACGACCCTGCAATAATGTCCTTCCTTCAGAACCTGGTGCCCCTGTTTGTAATCCTTATGGGTGTAAGCTTCCTGGGTGAACGCTTTACCATCCTTCAATTCTCAGGCATGCTTATTACCCTCCTGGGTGCTGCAGTGACAAGTTTCACAGGAAATATCTCCGAGAAAGGGTTTTTTGTTCCCGGTACCGTGTACATGCTTGCCTCAACCATTTTCCTGGCCACCACCATGATAATAACAAAGAAATACATAAAAAATCTAGATCCCGGATTACTTGCCACAAACAGATCGGTCTATCTTTTCATTACGGCCCTGGTACTGATGCTGGCCAGGGGAGAATCATTCAGCCTGTCAGGCAGCGCCCTCTTCAATCTTGGTTTTGGCTCACTTATAGGGCCCTTCCTTACAGCTTTTTCGATGTACTCTGCCCTGCAGTACATAGAGGCCTCAAAATCCACTATCATACAGAGCTCAAAGGGTATTTTCGTAACCATCGGTGCGTGGATGTATTTCAAAACCATGCCCGAGAGCTTCCAGGTAATTGGAGGTATAATAACTATAATCGGGGTTATTATCCTGATATCTGCCAGAGATTACCAGAGGAAGGATGCAGGGACTTTATCACCAGCCGGAGAGCCAGTCCCTGAACTTCGTGCCAGGTCAGGACGGACAAAGTAAAACTGAATTTTAAGCTTTTCAGACACCAAAACATACTAAAAAGTCCATATAATCAGGATTTTAGATTTCTGGTACGGCTTTTGCTTTTATTTTATTGAAGAAATGAATCTTCAGCAAAAAATAAAAGAGATGAAAAAGTCACTTATCATAACGATCCTCGCACTCATGGTGACAGCATGGAGTGCAATGGGGGCCCCGGACAGGCAGGATGAGTATCTGGGTTTGCCGGGAGACAATCTCAACCTCTATGCAGTAATGAAGTTGTTCCAGGAATCTGAGACACTGGAAACTTTTGAAAGGAATCTTAACAGTGAGGATTCAAGGATCAACAATCTTGACCTTAATGGTGATAACATGGTCGATTATATAAGCGTTTCTGATTATGTTGACGCTAATGTTCACAATATTGTATTGAGGGTTTCCCTTAACCAGCATGAGAGCCAGGATGTAGCTGTTTTCATAGTTGAAGAGTTGCGTGGCGGCGAGGTACGGGTACAGCTTATCGGCGACGAGGCTCTTTATGGAAAGAATTATATAATAGAACCCATCTATGCAGAAACACCCAATCCCGGTTATATGGGGAGGCAGGGCGTAGCAGTGGCCGGATACAATTATTACGATATAGCCGCCTGGCCTGTGATAAGGTACATTTACCATCCCCGGTATGTTGTATGGCGCTCATCATGGTACTGGGGCTATTACCCGGTCTACTGGGATCCCTGGAGACCGCATTACTGGCACTTCTACCATGGCTACCATTATAACTGGTACACATATTACCACAGTCACTACAGGCCCTGGAATCGTGTTCGCTGGAACAGGTACGACAGGTTCTACAGCAATAATGTAAGGGTTTATTCCCCAACTGTAGTGGTAAATATCAACAGGGGTGTTTACAGGGACACATACTCACGTCCCGACAGCAGGAGAGCAGGTGAGGAACTTTATGCAAGGACAAGGCCTGCAAGCAGGTCTGATTACTCCACTGCTACCAGGAGCAGGACAGAGACGAGGTCTGCAACACGTACTGAGACTACGAGGCCGGTTACAAGAACCCAGCAAAGGTCGGCAACACGTACTGAGACTACGAGGCCTGTAACAAGAACCCAGGAAAGGTCGGCAACACGTACCGAGACGAGGCCTGTTACAAGAACCCAGCAAAGGTCGGCAACACGTACTGAGACTACGAGGCCTGTAACAAGAACCCAGACAAGGTCGGCAACACGTACCGAGACGAGGCCTGTTACAAGAACCCAGCAAAGGTCGGCAACACGTACTGAGACTACGAGGCCTGTTACAAGAACCCAGCAAAGGTCGGCAACACGTACTGAGACTACGAGGCCTGTAACAAGAACCCAGCAAAGGTCGGCAACACGTACTGAGACTACGAGGCCTGTAACAAGAACCCAGACAAGGTCGGCAACACGTACCGAGACAAGGCCGGTAACCCGTGCTGCAAGCCGCAGTGGACAGGAGAGGGTAACTACAGGAAAGGCGAATACCACACAAAGAACCGTTCAGTCTCCTCCCCGCCAGAGTACCAGGGCAACCGCCACACAGTCGAGGGTAAACCAGCGAAACACCTCAACTAGGCAGTCGGCAACAGTTAAGAGTCGCAGTTCCGCAGGAAATTCAAAGGCAGCAGTTTCACGTTCCACCAGCACAGGGCGCAGCAACAGCCAGGCCACCAGGTCTGAACGGACAGTTAATAAGAACAAGAACAGCAGGGAAACAGGAAAAACGGTCATACGCAGGAAGTAAAGGTCAGGAAATATACCTACAGGTGATTATAAAATAAGCCCGTAAAGTAAATTGTTAAATCAAAAGAGCCTGCACCTGTATAAAAGAACTCCCGGATTAGTGTCCGGGAGTTTTTTTGCGTGGCTAAAGGTTTAAGAAGCAGATTTCTGAACAATGCGCCGCAGTGGATTGTTCTAATGACAAACAAAATAAAATTTACAATTATGTCTATCAGTACAGGAAGAGCAAAATGGAGCGGTAACCTTAAAAAGGGTAAGGGAGTAATGGCATTCAGCAATTATACAGGACCTTACACTTTCGCCTCGAGATTTGAATCGGGTGATGGAACCAATCCGGAAGAATTGATCGGAGCCGCACTGTCAGGTTGTTACTCAATGTTTTTATCCGGCCTGATCGGAGCTGAAGGTTTTGAACCTGAAACGATTGAAACGGTCGCAAAAGTCAAACTCGATAAGGATGATAAAGGACCTTTAATCACCACAATAGAGCTTGATTGCCAGGTGAAATGTGCCGGCTTATCTGAATCAAGATTCGATGAACTGGCCAAAGCAAGCAAGGAAGGGTGCCCTGTTTCCAGGTTATACAAAGGAGCCGAAATAAAGCTCAATGCCAGGCTTATTTAAACAGCCTACCTGAATAGATCTTCTTCCCAGGATTCCACAGCCTGTGGCTTCTCATCACGTAACAAGGAAACAACTGTCTCCAGGGCTTTTCCGGCATCCCCTACAGGATAATAGAAGGCATCCCAGTTCTCACTGTCCTCACCGTCATGGTTTGCTATGACATAGCTGAATCTGTGAGCCATCTTCAATTCCTTAAAGGCACTTGAAGCCCTTCTTTCAATATTCTCCAGGTCCTTGAGTGAAATATCTCCCTTCTGCCTTCGTGTGCGTCTCAGCAGTTTTCGCCTCATCATATCAGTTACCAGGTCGGGAAGAAACAGTTTATGTTCCGGGGATTGCAGTGTAAGGATCTCATGCCGGGAGAGTGGAGACATAAAAATACTCAGCCGCTTAACCTTTTCAAGTGAAGGATTGGTTTGCAGTACACTCCCGATAACAGGATTTCCTTCGAATAGTACGTCACCTCCGGCCAGTGACTGGTGCAGCTCCTTCAGGTCCAGGGCCTGCATGTCGCCCCTAACATCCATAACAATAAATCCTTCCTTGCCCTTCAGATCTTCTATCTCCTGCCTGGGGCGGAAATAATAATCGTCACCCTCAGTTTCCCCCGGGCGGGGAGACCGGCTGTTATAAAGAACAAGCGGTTGGAGTGAATTATATAAGTCAGGATAAAGCCTGGCCATTGCTTTTGCCAGGGGAGTCTTCCCCACGCATGAGGGTCCGGAGATGATAACAAGTTTTCCTGTATACTTTGAATTCATAATCTTTACCTTTTTTATTACCAGGCTATAACACAGGTTTTAGTGTGCTCTTTCCGGCAATTTTGCGAATTTTAACTCTTACAATTTAAGAAGATAAATTAAAAGATAAGAGCGCTTTTAATACTTTGTTATAATCAGCCTCAGTAATTAATCCTGGATCACTGGAGCTTACACATATATATCTTAGCAATAGTCACCTTTTTGGCTCCAATGATGAATGCATGTCAGCGTGGCAATACTTTACAGGATAATGAAACCCGTGGTGCCGCTTGCCTGTTATTTGAATAAATCCTACCTTGGTTGAATCAAAGCTTTTATATTTAATACCAGGACGACATATATGCTTCAGATAGTTTCCAGGACATGCTTCAGAATTTTTGGATGAATTATATTTGAAGTGAATTACGATTATTTTATTGATTATGCTTGACAAAAAAGAGTATTCCAACGGACAAAAGGTATATGAATTAAAGGATGATGTACTCACCTATTTCTACAAGAACGGGAAAATAAAAGCAAAGGGACCTTTTATCAACAGCAAGATGGAAGGTAAATGGATATTTTACCGTGAAACAGGCCAACTATGGCAGGAAGCTAATTTCAGGGGGGGAGAAAAACACGGCCGTTGGATCCGTTATGACCGTAATGACCAGGTTGAATATGATGAGACCTTTGACAAGGGAAAAACAATATGACAAACTAATACTGAAAGATCATTTAACAATGGAATTTAGATATGGAAACGATCAAAAATTTCCTTGAATTTACATTATTCAGCATAGGTAAATATTCCCTGGCTGTGGGCAGTATATTGCTTGTGCTGCTTATAGTCCTGATCACCCTGTTTGTATTATGGGTAATAAGAAAAGCCTTGTTTCGCAAGAGGATACAGGACAGGTTTGAAAGAAGTAATAT
>JBNJHQ010000054.1:0-14183 GCA_051748705.1 Bacteroidota bacterium
CCTTCCCTTTTGGCACGGCCTCTCTCCCTTACATCAAAGGCAACAGCATTGGCCCTCCTGGTGGAAGTTGTATTTAGGTTAATATTATATGCCACAAGAAAATCCCTGGCTCCAACAGCGGTGGCCCCTGCATGTGCATTGAAGGTGGCTGGACCGTGATCGGGCTTCCAGGCCGGATCGGCAAGTTTCTTCTTAAGGCCTTCATATTCCCCGGCGCGACAGTTGGCCAGGTTTCTTCGCTCGCTGCTGTATGCCGCGTTCTCATAACAGTATACCGGGATTGCTAACTCAGATCCTATCCTCTCCGCCAGCTTCCTGGCATATTTCACAGTTTCATCCATGGTTATTCCCGATACCGGCACCAGAGGGCATACATCGGTGGCCCCCATCCTGGGGTGTGCACCCCTGTGTTTTGACATATCTATCTCCCCGGCAGCGGTTTTAACGGCCCTGAAAGCTGCTTCAATAACTTCATCGGGCGGGCCTACAAAGGTCACAACCGTCCTGTTGGTATCCTTTCCCGGGTCCACATCGAGCAGACTGACACCTTCAACAGATTCAACAGCATCCGTAATTTTCCGGATAACCGTCATATCCCTTCCTTCACTGAAATTTGGTACGCATTCTATAATTTGTCCAGACATGTTTATTATGTTTAGCTATTTGTTTAAGAGCACTGCTGACCCTTCCGGTCAATCAATAATATATCCATTAAGTATAACCCTGTCAACGAGTTTACTGCCATATGCATAGGGCATAAACTCAAAAGATGGTATTTCTTTTGTAAGATAAACATTGGCCACCTTACCCCTGCATATTGAACCGTGGCTGTCTGAAAGCCCCATGGCATAAGCCCCGTTGATTGTTGCAGCGTTTAAGGCTTCCTCCGGCAACATCCTGAGTTTAATACAGGCCAGTGACATAATTAATTTCATATCTCCTGATGGAGATGAGCCCGGGTTGTAATCCGAGGCGAGGGCCAGCGGCAGGCCGCTTTCCATCATTTTCCTGGCAGGCGGATCATCCATCCCCAGGAAGAAAGATGCACCGGGCAGCAGGGTGGGCATTGTTTCACTGTTCTTTAATGCCTCAATTTCATCCCTGCCCGTGAATTCAAGGTGATCAACCGAAAGAGCATTGTACCTTGTGCCAACCTGTATCCCACCTGAACAGGCAAGTTCATTGGCATGTATCTTTGGACGCATCCCGTACTTTATCCCGGCCATAAGTATACGCCCGGTCTGATCAACCGTAAAAAAACCCTTATCACAGAAAACGTCAATAAAATCAGCCAGGTTCTCAGATGCAACAGCCGGTATCATCTCATTTATCACCATCTCTACATAGCCCTCCTGGTCTGACCTGTATTCTGCCGGCACTGCATGTGCACCCAGGAAAGTGGCTTTAACTGTCAGAGGTGTATTCTCCTTTATACGCTTTATGACCCTCAGCATCTTAAGCTCCGCTTCGGTAGTAAGGCCATATCCGCTCTTTATCTCAACAGCACCCGTTCCAAGCGATATGATTTCCCTTACCCTCACCATTGATTGTTCGTAAAGTTCATCCTCCGGTGTCTGCTGCAATAGCCTGGAAGAATTAAGTATGCCCCCTCCCCTCCTGGCAATCTCTTCGTATGAGAGTCCCTTTATCTTATCCCTGTATTCCATTTCCCTGCTGCCGGCATAAACAAGGTGTGTATGTGAATCGCAATATGAAGGCAGAACAAATCTTCCTTCAGCATCAATTATCTCTGCGCCCTGTATATCACCCGGGTAATCATCCATCTCACCATATGAATGAATAAATCCGTTTTTAAGGTGTAACCATGCACCGGTGATTGTCCTGAGTTCAGACATTTCACTGCCAGCCCTGCAGCTAACAGGCTCATCTTCAACCTGTATAAGCCCCTTTATGTTCTTTATGAGGATCTCCATCAAATTTGCTTTTGGGATCAGCTAAGTTAACAATATTTTTTTTCTTATTTTTGGGCATTACTAACTAACTAAGCCCTGACCAAATGAAAAGAACCCTTACCTCCATGCTGATCCTGGTGATCAGTTTAAGTGCTTTTTCACAAGAAGAAAAAATCAAAACTGGCTGGAATTTCGGAGCCCTGCCGGCAATCACTTACAGCACCGACCTGGGATTCCAGTATGGAGCCGTTGTCAATCTTTTTGACTATGGAGACGGATCAGGATATCCTGTCTATAATCAGAAGTTTTACATTGAAGTTTCAAGATTCACTAAAGGAAGCAGTATTTACCGTTTGATGTATGAGACCAAAACACTTATACCCGGTCTCAGTATCACATCCGACCTGGCTTACCTGACCGACCAGGCATATGATTTCTACGGGTTCAACGGTTACGATGCAGTTTATAATGCCGATTGGACTGACAGTGACCTGGGTCCCGGTACCTATAAATCACGCCTGTTCTATAATACCGACCGTAAACTTTTCAGGTTCAAGAATGATGTAAAAGGCAGGCTGGCAGGTGAACACTTCCAGTGGAATGCCGGGCTGGAGCTGAAAAACTTCCAGTTTGGACCGGTCAATATTGATAAGCTGAACGAAGGCAAGGATGAAGAGGAACAATTGCCTGACATACCCGGTCTATATGAGAGGTATATCGACTGGGGCCTGATCGGGGAAGATGAGGCTTCGGGTGGATTCATAACAACTCTCAAAGCGGGGATAACATACGATACACGTGATTTTGAAGCAAATCCGATGAAGGGTATATGGTTTGAAACAGGAGTGGAAGCCTCTCCCTCCTTTTTAAGTGATGCCGGCTTTGCAAAGTTTTTTGCAATATTCAGGCAGTATTTCACTATTGTTCCCGAAGACCTGTCCTTTGCCTACAGGCTGGGCTACCAGACTACCATTGCCGGGGATGTGCCATGGTACCATCAGAACCAGATCATCACATCAGTGCTGGCAGGCACCACCTCGGAAGGACTGGGTGGCAGTAAGAACGTGAGAGGTGTACTGAGAAACAGGATAGTTGGTGACGGGCTTTTTTATGCCAATGCCGAGTTCAGGTGGAAAGCCATAAGGTTCAGCCTTATTAACCAGAACTTTTACCTGGGCTTTGTCGCATTCAGCGATTTTGGCATGGTCACCAGTAAGGTTGATATCGAAATTCCCGCCCAGGAAGAAATGATCGAAGGAGACAGCGTAGGAGACTATTTTGATCCGGGAAGTGAGAAAATGCATATAAGTGCCGGTGGTGGACTGCGCCTTGTCATGAATGAAAATTTCATTGTCTCTGCCGACCTGGGTAAAGCCCTGAATGAACAGGACGGAAATATCGGTTTCTATATAGGACTCAATTACCTGTTCTAAGAGAAAAGGAAAGGAACGCGCAAAAAGAATATTCCGGGATCAGGGCAGCAGCCCGCCCAGGGTTATGCCTATATAGTTCCCTATTGCATAGCCTATAACACCTACTGTCAGACCTGTTATTATTATCTCCTTGTTTTTTAAAGCCCCGGCCACAACCGGCACGAAAGGAGGTGAATAAACAAGGGCCGTTGTAGTTATGAGAAAATCATCGACATTGACCCTGAATATCGCAGACAGCAAAAGGTGTAGGATCAGTGAGCCAAAGACTACAAAAGCCACAAAGAGTACAATATTCACATATTCAATTGTGAAAAACCTGCTCAGGTCAGCCATTGAAGAAACAACAAAGGAAAAAATGAGTATCAGGTACATCCCTGCCTGGAAAGAATTGTCAATCCTGTTTATTGCTGGCACCAGTGAAGCAAGTATGCCCAGGGTGGTCACCCCCAATATTGCTATCATCATTTGTGAATCGGCCGGGCCCAGCATGCTCAGGCCACCTGCTATGGCAAAAATTAGCAGGCCCACACCCAGCGATTTCATAATATTCTTAAAAGCCCCTTTCGACACCAGCCTGCTGTAATCTTCAACACTCTCAGCCTCCTGCGCAAGCTTATCAGGATCGAGATCAGTACCCTTATGTTTGAATGCCGGGAGGAAAAGGCTGAACAGGCGTGGTGCAAGGGTGATCAGGAAAATAATTACAATTGCCCCGATGACAAGGTCACTGGTGTGAGTCATAAGAAATAATTCATTATCGACATTAAGAGCAGCCTTTATGGAAGCTACATTGGGAGTTCCTCCAGTATATATTCCAACCAGCATGCCCGCCACCTTGCCACTGTCGTGTATGGAATCCCTGAAAATATAATAACCCGCAATCACCACTATCACAACCGAGACCAGTGCCAGCACCATGGAGAGAAAACCTGTACCTGCGTACCTGATCCACCTGCGTATCTTAAGTGAAAAAAGCAGTAAGGGCAGGGCGAGCGGGATAACAATGGTCATTATCATATCCTGCATGCCTGCAACCTGGTTGGCAAAGCGGTCTTCCTCATCCAGTGCCCCTTCTTCTATAAGAACGTTAAGCTCGGCAACAGGTATATTGGCCCTGCCCTGCTTATGTATAATGTAATCATCACTCCCATGGGGCAGTATGCCTATATTCCCGAATAACAAACCGAATGCATAGGCTATGACTATAGTCCCGAACTTATTAAAGAAAGACCACCTGCGGCAGAGAAGTATGACAAAAACGGGAAAGACAAGGTAAAAGACTACGAGAAGTATAATCTTGATCATAATCCGGTTTTGCTGGTTTATGAGCAAATATAAAAAATCAAAATGTACTTAATCGCAGTCTTCGAAACTTTTCTGGTACTGTTCTATGGCCCTCTGGCTCATACCCATGCTTGAAAAGCCGCCATCGTGATACAGGTTCTGCATGGTAACCTTCCTGGTAAGATCCGAGAAAAGGAGAATGATATAATCGGCAGCTTCTTCAGCAGTGGCATTACCAAGGGGAGACATCCTGTCAGAAAAGTCCATCAGCGAGTCTATACCGCTCACTCCACTCCCGGCTGTTGTGGGGGTGGGTGACTGTGACACTGTGTTAACCCTCACCTTCCTGTCGCGGCCATATACATAACCAAAGCTCCTGGCTATCGATTCAAGCAGGGCTTTTGCATCACCCATGTCGTTGTAGCCGGCCAGGGTTCGCTGGGCTGCGACATAGGTAAGTGCAACCACGGAGCCCCATTCATTTATCGCATCCATATGATAGGCCGTCTGCAGTATCTTGTGAAAGCTGAGCGCGGAGATATCCAGGGTCTTACCGAAATTCGGATAATTGATATCAGTATAGGGTATCCCCTTTCTTACATTGGGCGACATCCCTATTGAGTGCAGGACAAAATCAATCCTGCCGTCGAAATGCTTTAAGCTTTTATCAAACAGGTTTTTAAGATCTTCTGTACTGGTGGCATCGGCTTCAATAACCATGCTGCCTGTCTTTTCGGCAAGCTCATCTATGGTACCCATCCTTATTGCCACACCGGTATTTGAAAGAACGAATTGAGCGCCCTGTTCATTTGCCTTTTCAGCAACTTTCCATGCAATTGATTTATCATTCAGGGCACCGAAAATGATACCCTTTTTGCCACTTAATAAATTTTGTGCCATTGTTCTGGTTTTAAGGAAATAATTAAAGCTGGCTGCTTTTCCCGTCAAATCAGAGGGAATGGTCAATCAGCCGGCCGGGCTAAGCTCAGGCACTTTCAATAAGTTCACGCGCGTTGTCGAGTGCTGCCTGGGTAATTTCATTCCCACTGAGGAGCCGGGCCACTTCAGTTAATCTTTCTTTTTCGTTTAACAATTTGATACGCGTAATTGTTGAGTCGCCATCTTCCTGCTTATAGACATGGTAATGCATTGTACCATGTGCAGCAACCTGGGGAAGATGTGTAATATTTATCACCTGCATCCTGTTTCCCATTGATGCCAGTATGTTCCCGACCTTTGTAGCAACATCACCGGAAACGCCGGAATCTATTTCATCGAAAAAGATCGTGGGCAGACTCTCATTGTCAGTAAGGAGTGATTTGAGGCTAAGCATCACCCTCGACAGCTCTCCGCCTGAAGCCACTTTGGCGATATTTTCAGGAAGCACCTGTTTATTGGCTGAGAAAAGAAACTCAGCATGATCCCTGCCATACTCGGAGAAATTGCTTTCCTGGATCATCTTAATCTCAAAACGACCGTTCGGGATACCCAGCTGGACGAGCAGACTCCTCATTTTCTCTTCAATTGAAGGGATATTGAAACTCCTGTTTTCAGTGATCTTATTCGCCAGGTCATTCAACCTGGTACGCCTTTTATCAAGCATTCCTGCAAGCTCTGTCAGTCGCTCATCGCTGGTTTCGATACCCGTTACTGCGCTTCTTATCTCCTCCCTTATCTCTATAAGTGATTTAATGTCATCGGCCCTGTGCTTCTGCATTAATGAATTCAGAATATCCAGTCGTTCTGTAACGGTCTCCAGCCTTGACGGGTCATTTTCAATACCGAAAGCCCTGCTGTTTAATTCGTTACCAACGTCGTTAAGTTCAATAATTGTGCTCTCTATTCTCTGGATAAGATTTTCAGCTGCAGGGTAAAATGTCACTATCTTTTCAAGCAATCTACGTACTTCACTAAGATGATTAAGCGCAGAATATTCATCGTCGCTTATCAGATTGGATGAATTGACCAGGGTTTCATTTATTTCCCCTGCATGAGTAAGTAATTCCTGTTCGCTTTCAAGTTCTTTTTCCTCTCCTTCCTGCAAGCGGGCATCATCGAGCTGCCTGAGCTGGAAAGAATAGTAGTCCAGATCTGCCATCCTCTTATCCCTGTCGCCCGACAAAGTACGATATTCCCATTCAAGCCTCTTATATTCATCATATACTGACCTGTAGTCATCGAGTAATTTGTCATGGTTGGCAAAGGAGTCAATCAGGCTCAACTGAAACTGTTTGGATCCAAGTAAAAGACTTTCATGCTGTGAGTGGATATCTATAAGCCAGTCGGCCAGCTCCTTCATGATATCAAGGTTAACGGGGGTATCGTTAATGAAAGCCCTGGACCTTCCGTTTGGTGTTACCTCACGGCGCAATATAAGCGGATCAGCCCTGTCAATATCCCTGTCCCTTAAGAAATTACTTATTGCTTCATTTTCAATATCGAAAAACCCTTCCACCACACATTTTTCGGACTTATCCAGCAGAGTTGAGGAATCAGCCCTGTTACCCAGTATAAGGGATAAGGCACCCAGAATAATAGACTTACCGGCACCTGTTTCACCCGTTAATACCGTAAAGCCTCCGTCGAAATTAATTTCGAGTTCTTTAATAAGGGCATAATTGCGGACAAGCAGTTTTTTCAGCATGGTTGATTTGTTTATTGCTGTATCTTTTCATAGTCTGACTTATTGGCCGGATCAATTTCAGCAAGTATCTGTACCGCCCTGCTCTTTTCTTCCGGGAAGGCATCACTGAAGACATTAATAAGTTCATCCTTTTTGGCTTCCATTACGATAGTCATATAGTACATGAATGGATCGGGCCGTTTCCTGTAAACATCCTGCAGAAGTCTCAATGTTTCAATCATATCGCTCCTTGCTTCAGTGACACTTGATTCCAGCCTGTCAAGACCGTCAATGTGATACCTGTAGATAAAATCCCTTACGTTTGAATATTCCCTGTTGAGAACATTGTTCACAAGCCAGTACCTGTTCCTGTTCCTTGATCCATCATAGGGTTTCCATCCCGGTTCAGGCGCATTCTGGGCATTATTTACTATCCTCTCACATATCTCAAACATTTCAGTCCCTCCCATGGGTGAAAATGAATCATAATCAAACCCCAGTATAAGATAGGCATAATAGCTCAATAGTGACACAAGGTTGGACCTATGCATTGTGAGATCGAATTCAAGCGGCTGAAATTCAACATACCTGAACTGGATATTGTTATCCACAAAATTGAGCATTGTTGTATTATAGGTGGTATTGTAAACCGGCCTTCTTGATATTATCTGAAGAGTGCCCCTGAATTCATCAGCAGACAGCTGTTCGGTAAGGTTAAAAATAATACTGCAGTCTATTCGCTCACTGTAAGTGTACACATGATTGGTCCATACAGTATTGTTCATAAATTCATAAATAGCCCTCTGCATGGTCTGAAAAACCTGCCTGTTTGACCCCTGTATTCTCTGGGCTGAAACCTGGACGCTGCAATTCAGTTCCTGGGAGTTCACATGCATAACAGAAAGAAAGAAAACAGCTATAGTAAGACCCGGTATTTTTTTCAGTAAATTCATATCATAGCAAAATTACAACATTGTCTCAATCTTATCCAGGATATCGGTAGCAACACCGGCCTTTGATTTTAACTCAAATTTTTCAACAATATTGTTCTTATCAATAAATGTAACTTTGTTTGTATCAGACCTGAATCCGGCACCTTCATCCCTGAGTGAATTAAGCACAATAAAATCAAGGTTCTTTCTTTCCAGTTTATCCCTGGCATTTGTCTGTTCATTATCCGTTTCAAGGGCAAAACCTGCCAGTATCTGGCCTTCTTTCTTGATTTTCCCAAGTTCAGCAGCAATATCAAGCGTAGGTTTAAGCCTGATATAAAGCTCTTTGTCCTTCTTCTTTATTTTGGATCCTGAAACAGATTCGGGTGTATAGTCAGCTACAGCAGCAGCAAGGATGGCAATGTCACACTTATCGAAATATTTTCGCGATTCCCCGGCCATCTCTTCTGCAGAAAGCACATTTATAATTTTAATATCCTGATTGTGAGGCATTATGTCAACTGGTCCGAGGACAAGTATTACCCGGGCCCCTCTCTCGGAGGCTTCATCAGCAATGGCAATTCCCATTTTACCGGATGAATAATTACCTATAAAGCGTACAGGATCAATTTTTTCGTGTGTGGGCCCGGCATTAACCAGGATTGTTTTTCCCTTTAGCGGGGACTTTTTTTTTTAAGGAAATCGCTGATTACCTCCACAATTTCTTCCGGTTCGGCCATTCGACCCTTTCCTTCCAGTCCGCTGGCAAGCTCCCCGGTGCCAGGCTGTATTACCCTGACATCTCTTTCTTCCAGCTTCCTGATATTATCGGAAGTGGCAACATGCTCTAACATATCAACATCCATTGACGGCGCAATAAAGACCTGGCCTCGTGCCGACAGGTAAGTTGTTAAAAGGAGGTTGTCCGCAATCCCCGAGGCCATTTTGGCCATCGTATTGGCTGTTGCCGGGGCAATAAGGAAAACATCAGCCCATATACCGAGATCGATATGACTGTTCCAGCTTCCGCTTTCAGTATCGAATGCTTCGGTCAGAACGGGATGCTTTGAAAGGGTGGACATCGTCAGGGGTGTAATGAAATCCCTCGCTGAAGGAGTCATGACGACCCTGACCTCAGCTCCCGCTTTGACAAGCAGACGAACGATATTAGCCGCCTTATATGCAGCTATACCCCCGGTAATTCCGAGCAGTATTTTCTTCCCATTCAGCATTTAACTATTCTGGTTTACTAATATCCTGGTCGGGCTTGCGATAATATATCTTATCGTTATCAAACTCCTGCAATGCTATCAGAGTTGGTTTCGGGAGCCTTTCATAGAATTTGGAAATTTCAATCTGCTCACGGTTCTCAAAAACCTCTTCAAGATTATCTGTATATGAAGCAAACTCTTCCAGCTTCTGGTTTAATTCCTGCTTTATCTCCACTGATATCTGGTTAGCTCTCTTGGCGCAAATCATTACCGATTCATAAATATTGCCGGTTTTCTCCTCAAGATCAGTCTTGTCACGTGTGATAGTAGTTGTTGGTGCGTTTGTCTTCCTGTAATCCATTTATCAAATAATTAAATTATTCTACTGTTCCTTCAATTTTTAAATATCGTGCTGTTGTGTTGTATATATCCTCTGCCTCTTTCATGAACTCTGATTCCGGAAACTCCTCTACAAATGAATAGTATTCATCAAGTGCAGCCTGGAATCTTTCCTGCTGTCTCTCAACCACACTGTTCAAAGCATAAAGATAGCTCGATTCAAGTTTGAGAAACATTAATTCTTCCCTGTGCTTAGTGCTGGGATAATCTTTCAGGCTGTTATCAAGTGCCACAACAGCAGCCCTGTACTCTTCCATGTCGTAATAAAGTTTCGCATTTATATACGATTTTTCTACCAGTTTATCTTCAAGCTCACTGATCAGCTCCTGTGCATCATCCACTTTATCGCTTGAGGGATAACGTCTCTGGAAAAAGGTGAATGCTTCTATTGCATTATTAGTATATGACTGATCCAGTTCAGGTCTTGGTGATAACATATAAGCACAATATGCCGTCATAAAAGTAGCTTCCTCCGCATGTTCACTGTAAGGGAATGTTTCTGCAAAATTCTGGTATGCACTGGCCGCCAGAATATAATCTCTCAGGTTATAGTAACACCTGGCATTTAACCAGTTAAGCTCCTCCGCTTCAGCTGTCGCCCTGTAACGCGGCAGTATCTGGTCCAGCAATTCCGAGACACGCGTATACTTACCCTCCTCAAAGTATTCATAGGCCTTCTCTTTCTTAAGCTCAAAGTCAGTGCTCTTGAGAAGCTTTTCATACTCTCCGCAGGAGACGGCTAAAATTGAGATTATCAGCAATATAAATCCCGTGTTCCTCATAATAAAAAATGTTGTGCAAAATTAGTAAATTTTTTGAAATATATGCATATGTGCATCGAATAGTGAATACCTCAAATCCTGTACCAATTAATTTCAAAAAATTTAGCCATGTGTATTTATCGTTACCGCTCTTAACCCGGTGAAATGAAAATATTCCGCCGCCGGCAGGCTTTGCCTTCGGGACAATCTGTAAACCATCCTGAAAAATTAGGTATAAATAGGTATTTAGCAATCAGACCAATTACTTATTTTTGCAGTCAGTTTTTAACTAAAAAGCTTATAACTGTGGATATATTTGATAAAATAAGTGCAAACAAAGGTTCGCTGGGACAATACCAGGAAGCCGGACATGGATATTTTACTTTTCCTAAGCTGGAAGGGGAAATTGCCCCGAGGATGAAATTTATGGGACGTGAAGTACTGACATGGAGCCTGAATAATTACCTGGGACTGGCTAATAATCCTGAAATCAGAAAAACTGACAGGGAAGCTGCCGAAAAGTACGGCCTTGCCTACCCCATGGGTGCAAGGATGATGTCAGGCCAGACAAAAATGCATGAGAAATATGAAGCTATGGCCGCTGAGTTTGTTGGAAAGGAAGCATCCTACCTGCTCAATTACGGTTATATGGGAATGGTTTCCATAATTGATGCACTGACCGACCGCAGGGACGTGATTGTATACGACTCGGAATCACATGCCTGCATCCTTGACGGACTGCGTATGCATATGGGTAAACGTTTTGTCTATCCCCATAATGACATGGCCAACTGCGAAAAGCAGTTACAGAGGGCAGAAAAACTCACGAAAGAAACAGGAGGTGGTATACTGGTGATCACTGAAGGTGTATTCGGCATGGCCGGCGATCTGGGCGATCTGAAGGGCCTGGCTGAGCTGAAGAAAAAATACAATTTCAGGCTGCTGGTTGATGATGCTCACGGATTTGGAACCATGGGTAAAACAGGTGCCGGAACAGGTGAACATTTTGGTGTGCAGGATGAAGTGGACGTGTATTTTGCAACCTTTGCCAAATCAATGGCAGGCATAGGAGGTTTCGTGGCAAGCACAAAGGAAGTTGTGAATTTCCTTATGTATAATATGAGATCACAGATCTTCGCCAAATCATTGCCCATGGCAATGACCGTTGGTGCCATCAAAAGGCTTGAAATGCTCAGATCGATGCCCGAACTGAAAGAGAACCTGTGGAAAATAGTAAATGCCCTCCAGGCAGGACTAAAAAATGCAGGCCTCGACCTTGGAAAAACAGAATCACCTGTCACACCGGTATTCCTGAAAGGCGGTATACCGGAAGCTACGCAGGTAACATTTGACCTGAGGCAGAATTATAATATATTCTGTTCAATAGTCATATATCCCGTTGTACCCAAAGGTGTTATTATGCTCAGGCTAATACCGACGGCAGTACATACACTCGAGGACGTGGAGTACACCGTGAACGCATTCAGGGAAGTGGCGGAGAAACTGAGGACAAATGCCTATCCGAAGGAGATCGCCGATTTCAGGGCCGCCCCGGTTGAACTTTAGTAAGAATGGTCTTAAGAATAATACCTGTAATCATAGCCTGGTTACTTCTGGCTGCTCACTATAGCCGGAGCGGAACTTTTTATTATTTTTACCACCTCTATGCAGGAAAATAAAAATAAGAAAGTAAGTGCCACGGGTATAAGCATTGACAGGAGGAGCTTTATTAAATGGTCATCCCTGGTTAGCGGATCATTGCTTGGTCCCGGTGTCTTCATCTCATGTGACAGCACCCCGGAACGGCTTTCAGAACCTGCCACTACGGAGAGGATTGTAAGAACGTCATGCCCGGCACATAACTGCGGTGGCCGGTGCCTGCTCAAGGTACACGTGAAGGATGGGATCATCACAGGTATAGAAACCGATGACCGCCAGGGTGATGATATATCCGACCCCCAGCTGAGAGCCTGCCTCAGGGGCCGCTCCTACCGAAAAAGACAGTACCACCCCGACAGGCTTAAATATCCCCTGCTGAGAACAGGTGCAAGAGGTGAGGCAAAATTCAGGCGCATAAGCTGGGATGAGGCCTATGACATCATGCACTCGAAAATATCGGGTGTAATAGAAAAATACGGTAACTCAGCCATACATG
Organism: Bacteroidota bacterium; assembly: GCA_051748705.1. Taxonomy (GTDB): domain Bacteria; phylum Bacteroidota; class Bacteroidia; order Bacteroidales; family VadinHA17; genus UBA9300. Next base: position 12,712 of record JBNJHQ010000054.1, read on the forward strand.
TCCCCTATGGCACGGGCTCTTACACCAATACAAACGGCAGGTGGCCGGCAGCAAGGCTGATGAACATGCTGGGTGGCAGCCTGGGCTACTATAACAGCTACAGCTGGGCCTGTATAAATATAGCCACCCCAACAATTTTTGGCACCCTGCAAACTGGTAACCAGCGACAGGACTGGATGAACAGCCGCTATATACTGATGTGGGGATGGAACCCGGCAGAGATGAAAGACGGGACAAACAGCGATTATTTCATCCGGAAAGCAAGGGAAAACGGGGCCCGGGTTGTTTGCGTTGACCCGAGGATGAGCCCCAGTGCAATTGCACTGGCTGATGAATGGATCCCCGTAAGACCGGGTACCGATGTAGCCTTTATGAGCGCAATGGCGTGGGTGATAATTAGCGAGAAGCTTACCGATAATGATTTTATAAAAAGATGCTGCTCGGGTTTCGATAAAGACACAATGCCTGAAGGATACGAGAATGAAGAATCATACAGTGACTATATCCTTGGCACCCGGGATGGTATAGCCAAAACACCTGAATGGGCTGAGAAAATAACAGGTATACCTGCTGCCACAACAAGGCGCATAGCCCTTGAATATGCTCGCACCAAACCGGCAGTCCTCTACCAGGGTTACGGCATGCAGCGCAGGGCTTACGGGGAACAGGTGGTCAGGGCAGGAGCCACACTGGCAGCTATGACAGGCAATATAGGCATACCAGGTGGCTGGGCCAGCGGGCTGGCCAACCAGGCAGGAGGAGGACCGTTCTGGACCGTCTTCCCGTCGGGATTAAACCCGGTGAAAGGAGTTATTCCAGTTTACCTGTGGACAGAGGCTGTACTGAGAGGAAAGGAACTCGGGCCTGAACACGGCCTGAGAGGCGCGGATAAACTGGATAACAATATCAAGCTTATATGGTCGGTGGCAAGTAACATACTGGTTAACCAGCATGGTAATATAAACCGTACGGTTGAAATACTGAAGAACCCTGACCTGCTCGAATTCATTATTGTCCAGGATAATTTTATGACACCTTCGGCAAAATATGCCGACCTTGTCCTTCCGGCATGCACCCAGTTTGAAACATGGGGAGTGTCTGACGGGTGGAAATACGGTGAAGAAGTATTCCTCGCGCCGAAGATCGTTGATCCTCCCTTTGAAACAAAAAGCGATTATGCCATATGTGCCGGCCTGGCAAAGAAATTTGGTATATACGAACAATTCACTGAAGGCGGGCGCGATGAAAAAGACTGGACAGCCTGGTTTATAGATGAGATATACAGGAAAACCCGCTTCCCCGAAATGCCGGCATTCAGGAAATTTGAAGCAGGCAATACCGGGGTATACGTTAAGCCGGTACATAAGCCCAAAGTGGCACTCACGGATTTTACGGCTAACCCGGAAAAACACCCTTTGAGAACACCTTCCGGGAAAATAGAAATATTCTCCATCGAACTGTTTAATGCCGGC
>JBNJHQ010000055.1:0-13979 GCA_051748705.1 Bacteroidota bacterium
CCTTTTTACCCGGAATAAAATCCGGTGGAAGGGGCGACAAAGATACAACTTTTTATATCTTTTACCAAAAAAATGTCGCTCAGTGCCCGTTTTGTCCTGTGTAGCTTTAGCCCGGGTGGATTGCTCCCTGCTCGTTTTGTCCTGCGAAACTTTAGCCCGGGTGGATTGCTCCCTGCCCGTTCTTTCACCTTGCCTCTTTCTCACCCTGTTTCTCCGGCATCAAACAAGGGCCAACATCTCTTGTGCTTTACAAATATTTAATGAACGTTTGCTCTGAAAGCGGCTGCAAAAATAGGTATCTTTTTTGATTACCAAAACATTTGTGGAAAAATAATTCCAATTAAACTTCAATATGTTTTTTATCGCTTAATAACATGCCCGGTCAGACAGGGTCATAAGGTAAAAATAACTTATTTTTGAATAAGCAAAAAAAGATAATAATATGAATAAGATCTTATCCGTATTGATTACAAGCTCATTTATCCTGGCATTAATTTCAGCGCCGGTCATGTCACAGGTATGCGTGGCAGATTATAACAGGGCAGACAGCCTGGCTGAGAGATTCAGGGACAAAATGTGGTATGGTGAGGTCGTTCCCTCATGGGCCGGTGAGACAAATGTTTTTACCTATGAAAATAAGACTTCCTCGGGTACTGAATATATAATTGTGGACCCTGTTAAGAAAAGCAAAAAGGAAGCCTTCAGCACGGAAAAGCTGGCCAGGAAGATGTCGGAAATTTCAGATACCTTAATTAAACCGGGTAATCTTCCCATAAGGAGAGTGAGTTTCAACGAAGACCTGAAAAGCTTTACTTTTATCTGGAAAGATGTTGAGTGGACATGTAAATTACCATCATACAGGCTGGAAAGCGGGGAAAGGGTAAGAGACGGGAGAAGAGGAAGCAGGGGCTGGGTCTGGGGCAGCAGGGATGAGCTGTCAAACGATCCGGTCTCATCCCCTGATAATAAATGGGAAGCATATATTGAGGATTATAATGTACATATAAAAAATAAAGAGACAGGCGACAGCTACAGGCTAAGTTATGACGGGGGCACCGGGTTCTATTATTCCTCTTACATGGTATGGTCGCCCGACTCACGAAAGTTAATGGCCTACAAAGTGAAACCTGCAGAGAAACACATGATTCATTATATAGAATCATCGCCCGGCGACCAGCTACAGCCAAAACATCATGTCTATGAATATGCAAAACCCGGAGATGCTCTTCCCCAGCATTTCCCCCAGCTTTTCGATATAGGCGACAGGAAACACATAAAAGTTGATGAATCATTAATTCCAAACCAGTATTCGCTTGGCAGGTACAGGTGGAGCAGGGACAGTAAATCACTTACATATGAATACAATAAGAGGGGCCACCAGCTTTACCGGGTTATAGGCATCGATGCTGAAACAGGTGAGCAAAAAATAATTATAAATGAGGAAGCAGAAACATTCATTGATTACAGCGGGAAAAAGTACCGCTATGATGTGAATGACGGAAAGGAAATTATATGGGCCTCCGAAAGGGATGGCTGGAACCATCTTTACCTTTACGATGGAGTATCAGGAAGGGTAAAAAACCAGATAACAAAAGGAGAATGGGTAGTCAGGGATGTTGAATATGTCGACACCCTTGAAAGGAAGATAATTTTTATGGCAAGCGGCAAAGAAGAAGGCGACCCCTATTTCATAAACTACTACACCGTTAATTTTGACGGATCAGGCCTGCGCAGGCTCACTGAAGGATATGGGACTCACAGGGCATTCTTCTCGCCAGACAAGAAATATTTTGTTGATAGCTGGTCAACTGTGACCTCTCCTCCTGTAGCAGTTTTGAGAAAAACACTTACCGGGGCTGAAGTAATGAAGCTTGAGGAGGCTGATATTTCAGATCTGCGGGCATCAGGCTGGCGGCCTCCCGAGGTATTTGTTGCTAAAGGGAGGGACGGCGAAACAGATATCTGGGGTATTATAATCAGACCCCTGGATTTTGACCCTTCAATAAAATATCCTGTAATAGAATATATATATGCAGGCCCTCATTCAAGCTTTGTCCCCAAATCCTTCAGGCCATACCTGGGAAATATGCATTCACTTGCCGAACTGGGATTCATACTGGTGCAGGTTGATGGAATGGGGACTTCCAACAGGTCAAAGGCCTTTCATGATGTGTGTTATAAAAATATTAAGGATGCAGGATTTCCTGACAGGATAAAATGGATAAAAGCAGCGGCAGAAAAATACCCTGAGATGGATATCTCCAGCGTAGGTATTTATGGCACATCGGCAGGAGGCCAGAACTCAACCGGGGCACTGCTCTTCCACCCCGATTTTTACACAGTGGGTGTTTCATCCTGTGGCTGCCACGATAACCGCATGGATAAGATATGGTGGAATGAGCAATGGATGGGATGGCCGGTAGGCCCGGAGTATGCAGAATCATCTAATGTTGAAAATGCCCACAGGCTTGAGGGTAAGCTTCTGCTGATAAACGGTGAGATGGATGATAATGTCGATCCTGCCTCTACAGTGCAGGTGGTGGACGCACTGGTTAAAGCCGGGAAGGATTTTGATTATCTCTTTATTCCCGGCATGAGGCACTCAAGCGGTGGTGATTACGGTGAACATAAAAGAAGGGATTTCTTTGTTAAACACCTGCTGGGTGTTGATCCACCGGAATGGAAACTCTTTGATGAAAGGGAATAAGTACTAACTTTATAAATAATATTGAGGCGAAACCTGGCTCGCTGAAAGTCAAACCTGAAAACAAATTAAAAGCATGCTGAATTTAGACTATATCAGATCACAATTCCCGGGACTTGAAACTGACTGGGTACTTTTTGACAATGCCGGAGGCTCACAGATAGCCAGGCCGGTAGTGGACAGGATTAATGAACATTTTTATACCTCCAACGTACAGCTTGACGGTTCCTACCCCCATTCGGTCCTTGCAGAGGAAAGGCATGATGAAGCCCACAGGAAGCTGGCCGGGTGGATAAATGCCGCTGATCCAAAAGAATTAATACTTGGGTCATCAACCTCATTGCTGGTAAGGATACTTGCCGATAACTTCAGGCGCATCCTGAGGGATGGAGATGAGATTATAGTGACCAACTGCGATCATGAGGCCAATATTGGGGCATGGAGAGACCTTGCTAATTATGGTTTTACAGTAAAAGAATGGAGGCTTAACCCGGATACCCTCAGGTTGGAGAACGAGGACCTGGAGAGCCTCCTTACGGAGAGAACAAAATTAGTGGCATTTACTGCCGCTTCCAATGTCCTGGGGATGCTGAACCCTGTAAAGGAATTCACCCGCACGGCCCATAAATACAATGCGCTGGTATGTGTTGACGCAGTGGCCTATACACCCCACAGGCTGATAGATGTTCAGGAAAGCGATGTCGATTTCATCGTATTCAGCTTTTATAAAACCTACGGACCTCATTATGCAATGATGTATGGCAAAATGAACCTTCTCGAAGCACTTCCCGGATTCAATCATTTCTTTATAAAAGAACCACCATATAAGTTCCAGCCCGGTAATTACAATTTTGAGTTCTGCCACGGGCTCAGTGCGCTGCCCGACTATTTTGAGGGACTGGCTGAAATGCATGGATATGAAGGGGTTGACAGCGTCAGGGACAAATTCAAATACATCTACTCACTGATAGCAGAGCACGAAGAAGAATTGTGTTCACCTGTAATGGAATATCTTAATTCACGAAATGATATCAGGATTATCGGTCCAACCGGGTCATCATCGGAAATACGCGTCCCGACAATCTCTTTCGTTCAGAAAAACCGTGACAGCAGGGAGATAACGTTGAAGACCGATGAACACAGGGTAGCGATCAGGTGGGGTCACTTCTATGCCTACAGGCTTATCAGGGATCTTGGTCTGGATAAACAGAACGGCGTGGTAAGAATATCAATGGTTCATTATAATAATCAGGATGAAACGAACAGGCTTCTGGAAGCATTGGATTATGCTCTCTAACAAGCATTAGCAGACCATCTGATGCTGTTGAACATGTGTTAAGATATGTTAATCTTTATGGAGATATAACAAAGCATGACTACTTTTACCGCCAGATTTAAGATTACAGTATCTTATCAATCTGCCCGGCCTGATGAAAGTCAGGCACAGATTTAAGCGGTTCAATAATATACTGTTAGAATTTAAGTTAAAAACAGGTTGTGCTGACAGTTCTTGTCGGCACAATCTTTTTTATAACAGGCAGCTGTATTCACTTTAATGCGCTCTCTTAGCGCCTGTATTCCTGCCAGGTATTAATAGTTTTTACTGTGTGAGTCTTTCGGGCTTCCAAAGAAGGGATTCAACTGCTTCGTCAGGTGGATTCTTCAATTGTTTTTCAATTTCCGCTATCGTCCTTTTCCTGAAGGCTTTCTTTATTCTCTTCCTGTATTCGCTCTTCTGGTGCATCATAATAGGAGCAAAATCTTCTGTCATAAGTATTCTCTGGCCGCTCCAGGGAGGACGTAATATTTTTTTTCTTTCGAGATCGATAACCATCACCAGGCCGTCCGGGACACAAACTTCCCTGAAATCATCATCAAGTCCCACAAGGATTTTACGGTCAGATTTATATAGTGGCTTTATGTTCATCTTCTTTCTTTAGACCTTTCAAAAAGGGAAAATAATCCCTGGGGGTAAAAATAGTAAACAGATGACAAATTTTACCTTCATCCGGGAAAATTATCCCATGGAAGGGAGGTGCAGAATCATAAAAGGTATTCGCTCAGACTTTCATCAAGTTTCGTCTTGCAGCTGAAGCAAAATTCCAGGTCTTTCTGATCCAGGTCCTCCACGTAGGTGCTGGAGCGCATTATGCATGCAGGATTATGGCAGTGGATCAAGCCGAAAGCATGGCCCAGTTCATGCACCACCACCTTTCTGAAGCGTTCTATCAGCAGGAAGTTATCGCGTTCAAGGCCATATAGTTCATTTCTTAAGCGGAATAGTGATACTATTCCTGTAGTACCGTCAAGCATAGACTGACCAAAAATATATGTCAGTATCGGAATAAACAGATCGACCCGGGTAAGTCCTATTGTCTTAATTGCATCAGGCGATGAGAGTAGTGATAATGCTTTGAGAAGCATATTTGCATCATACTGTCTTCGTTCAGGGCTATAAAAGCTACTCAGATCAAGCGTACATTCCTTAACTATGATGGGTAAGCGGAAAAAAAGCTTTATATCAGCAGACACAATATCCAGGACATTCTTTTCAAAATGACCACAGGTTATTATTATTATGCTTTTATTATTCAATCAGCTCCTGATTAATATTTTTTTATACTTTTACCCGTTCTATTTTCAGCTCTATGCTTTCTTAAGATCGTATTTTTTGATCTTGTTATAAAGGGTTGCCCTGTCTACATTCAGGGCTTTGGCTGCTCGTGAGATATTCCATTTGTACTTATCCAGGATGCCTGCAATATGTTTTCTTTCCAGGTCATCAAGACTTTCGATTGAGCTGCTCATCACTTCTTTTCCCATAGGCAGGTCTTTCAGTCTTATTTCTTTACCGTTTCCTATCACTATGGCTCGTTCAATCATATTCTCCAGTTCTCTCACATTACCCGGGTATTCCAGTTCCTGGAGGTGTTTAAGTGCTGCCGGCTCTACAGATATAAGATCGCGGCTCATGGATTTACAGTATTTTCTGATAAAATGGTTCACCAGCAAGGGAATATCCTCTGTCCTTTCCCGCAGGGGAGGTATCCTGATATTAACCACATTAAGCCTGTAGTATAGGTCCTCTCTGAAAGTACCTTTCTCTACCATATTCTTGAGATCCCTGTTGGTAGCACAGATAACCCTGAAATCTGATGATATTTCCTTATTGCCACCAACCCTGACGAAAGTCCTTGTTTCAAGTACGCGCAAAAGTTCAATCTGCATTTTAGCTGAAATAGTACCTATCTCATCCAGGAATATTGTTCCACCATCTGCCATCTCAAACCTGCCTTTCCTGTTGAATGAAGCCCCTGTGAATGCTCCCTTCTCATGTCCGAAAAGTTCGCTTTCAAGTAAACTTTCAGTCAGTGCTCCACAATGGACTGTAATAAGAGGGAAGTACTTCCTTGGGGAGTTTGAATGGATAGCCCTGGCGATAAGCTCCTTACCTGTACCGCTCTCACCGGTTATTATGACGGATGAATTTGACTGGGCTACACTTTCCACCTCCCTGAGCACCTGCCTCATAGCTTCGCTCTCGCCAATAAGATCTTCTACATCTTCCAGGGTTGTAATCCTGTCCTTCAGGCTTTTATTTTCTGCCTTCAGCGTTACGTGAGAAGCTGCATTCCTGACCAGGTGAGAAAGGTCGTCCGGATCGAAAGGCTTGGTAACATAATCATAGGCACCATCCTTCAGGGCCTGCACTGCCGTTTCAACGGATGCAAAGGCAGTCATAATGATAAAAATGGGTTCTTTGTTCAGTGACTTAATACGCCTGTGCATTTCCATGCCATCCATTCCGGGCATCTTTATATCGGCTAAAATGATATCGAAATCCCTGGCCTCAAGCATACTGAGAGCCTTTTTTGCATTTTCGGCGGTTTCCACCGCATATCCGTCATCAATGAACCAGTTATAAAGTGAATCCCTTACCGATTCTTCGTCATCGACGACCAGTATTGATACTTTCTTTTCAGCCATAGCAATTTTAGTTTAAACCCTTTTCAGAGGAAATATTATTGATATTGTGGTCCCTTTTCCAAGTTCCGAATCAACCTCGATTTTTCCCTTGTGACTCTGGATAATACCATGGACGATTGACAGCCCAAGGCCGAGTCCGCTTGAATCTCTTTTCGTAGTATAGAATGGCTCAAAAATGTGCTGAATATCCTGGGGTGCTATACCGGTGCCGTTATCAGTGACATCCACCCTTATCGTTCCTTCGTCATTGTCAGCCGTGCTGACAATAATTTCACCATTCTCCCTTATTGATTCGGAGGCATTTACCAGGACAGCAAAAAAGGCCTGTTTTATCTGGTTGGGGCTGCAATAGACAGAATCCTCTCCCGCTTTGAAATTTTTAACAAGTTTAATATTTGCAATTTTTGCTGAATGGGTTATCAGGTTACATGTTGCTTCAAGAATGTCGTGAAGATTTTTAACCTCGAAATTTTCACTGTCTTTTCTTGAAAAGTCCAGCAATCCTTTTACAATCTCACCACAGCGCTTTGTTTCCGACTCAATGAATTTGAGATGTTTCAAAATTGCCTCTTTCTTGGGATGGTAAAATTCACCACTGTTTAACTGTTTCTGCACGAGCTTGCTGTAGACAAGAATACCGGAGAGGGGGTTGTTTATTTCATGCGCAACTGATGAGGATAATTTTCCAAGAGAAGCAATTCGCTCAACATGTATCAGTTCATTCTGCGCCCCGCATAATTCCTCTGATTTTTTCTGGACCTTATATTCAAGCTGATGCGACCAGTTTTGAAGCTCCTGTGTTGCCTCCTCGATATTATCGAGCATATTGTTGAATGCCTCGGATACTTTCCTCATGTCATCCAGGAGGTTTGGAGTTATATCAAGACGGATACTGTTATTTCCTTCGGAAACCGCTTCGCTTGCCCGTATAATTGAATTTAAGGGTTTCTTTATTCTTTTCCTGGTAAACATAATAACGAAAGTCAACATCAGGCCGGTTATTATGGTAACCAGTATCAGGAAATCATTTGATGAGTCGTTAACCACTGTGTCGAGGTCATCAAGCGGGAGTTTAATAATAAGGGATCCCAGTTCCTCGTCACTTTCACTGTGGTAATGGCAGGCTGCGGTATAACATGACTTTTCATTCAGTATTGGTTTTCTTATCAATAGCTGCCTGGAAGTTGTTTCCGCCTGCATTACACTGCAATCACCCTTACCGTCAATAATCCTGTAGGCCAGTTCTTTCTCGGGAAACATTTCTCCCAGGTCGTCGTGACAACCCCTGCAATTAGGGTCAACCCCCAACTCGGGGTTTGCCGATAGCGAAGTAAATGTAAGGCTGTCCTTATCATCATACATATTCACTTCGTCAATGCCTGACATAGTGCTGATAATATCCAGTGTCCTCTGCAGACTCGCCTTGTCATTTTCAAGCATTGAATAGTAAAGAGATCCTTCAACTATTGAACTGATATTATCGCCGGTCTGTAAAATTGTCTTGTTAAAAAATCCCTCGTAAATAGATCTGAAGACAACATTGAAGGCAATTAAAAGGACTATCAATGAACCAATAATGATCAGAACAACCCGTCCATAAATTGAAGACCTGAAACGTATATAGTTATTCCCCTCCCTGCCGGACTTCAGTTTAAAGGACAATCTCTTTAATTTCTCTTTCATCTTATGCCTGTCTTAGTAGTTCTTAACCAACCATTCTACAACAGGATGAAGCATGGAAGCTACACCTGTGTTGCTTCCATGCCATCACTATCCTATCAGCTGTTTAATATACTTCTAATTTAATAAAAAAAGAAGCGCATTGAGGATTATAAGCAATTAATACGCTCAGACTTTCAGGAAATCTTCCTGGAAATCCTGCCACACTTCGGCAGGCATTGTTTTAAGGGGGTTATCAACTAATTCACCACCTTCCTGCAACACTACCATAGATGTTTCCGGGTAATGTTTTTCGAGCGAATGAGCCACAAAATCCTTGAACTTCAACAACTCTTTCTCTGACCACGTCCTTGCATCTCCGGCAACAACATGATCGGCGGTCTCATCAGTCCATTTCTCAGGTTTTATTTTATACAGCCACCCCTTCCCATATGGATCTTCGTTCAGAAGTTCGGGCTCGGAACTGAGGTATTCATTTACAGCCTGTATTTCACCTGAAATAGGAGATGCTATTTTAAGCTGCTTGCCATCCTGGGTTATTTCTGCTATCAGATCACCCTTTCTGACTCTCTCACCTGCTTTCCTGAAATTTTTCAGTTCAACCCTGCCCGTTAAATGCATCAGCATATCATCCAGCCCCAGGCTGACTTTACCAGAACGTTCCAGGTGTGTCCATACATGGTTCCTGCTGTAGAACAATCCCTCGGGTATCCTCAGCATAGCAGCATTAAGTATTCCAAGTTTTTCACTGATGGCTTCCCGAACCTTAATGGGCTTGTTCAGAGCTCTCCAGAAAGGGATAACCAATACCAGGAAAGCAATTACCACCAGGTATTCTATACCCTTTGTATCAAAAATGTTAGTGTAAGTAAATCCGTCCATCTCAATATATTTTTGTTATTAATTAATCTTTTGCCCATGAAGGGGCTTCACTTAATACCGGCATGCGGTTAATGACCCATCTGAAAACCCATATTTCAATGGATATTATCGCCAGGGTAACAACAATTTCCTTCCATGTCGGGTAGTATTGTACCGGGGCATCCCAGTTGTAACCAATAATGGTAACATTCAAACGGTTAACTATTACACCGAGCATTGTTATCACAGCTGCAATCTTAACCAATAGAAGATTTCTCCTGCGGTAACTATGGAAAAATAATACCAGGGGCAGGAGAACAAAACCGAAAACTTCTACAAGGTACCAGTTTCCCATTCTCGTACCCAGGTATTCATAGTTCTTACCATGTACAAAATTGAGAATATGCATAAAGAAATATACGAAGAGGGTTATCGCGCATATCTTTGCCAGGCTGTGGATAATATCATGATGTGATTTATGGTTCTTCTCGCTTATCTTGTCTGAAAACACCTTATAGCTTATCGAACCCTCAAAAATTACCATTGACAGTCCGGCAAAAATACTTGATACAAAGAAGAGTATCGGGATCCATTCTGAATACCATAACGGATGGATTTTATCCCTCGCCGTAAGATAGAGTGCTCCAAGACCTGACTGGTGCAGCGTCGACAGGGTGATACCCAGTATAACAGCACCCAGGGTCATCCCTGACAGTATCTTGCGGGCCCTCTTCGCTCCTATCCATTCAGCAATAGCCGGAGAGAATTCAATCAGCTCCGCTAACATATAGAGAAGGAAATGCCAGGCTACCAGGAACAATACCGAACTCACTCCAAAACTGTTACCAATTATCGGATTTATAACATTCCACGGCTTACCAAGGTCCAGCAGAAGGGCTCCAGCATAAAATACATAGGCCAGGAAGCCGTTCAAAACAGTTACCCTTACTATGGAATGGTATTTTTTCAGGTTCAGTATATATACCATGAAGGTAACCACATAGGCTCCCCCCGCAAATGCCACCCCGGTAACCACATCAAAACCAATCCACAACCCCCAGGGAGTCTCCTGGCTAAGATTGGTAACAGCGCCAAGCCCCTTGGCAAAACGTATAACAATAAGTATAATGCCGGTTATTATTATAGGTATGGTAATAAGATTAAAAGGTGTAAATAATTTCCCTTTGGGCTTGAATTCGCTGGCAAGGAAACCCCATAGGGATTTCATGCCATTTTCTCTGTTAAGTGCAATATCAGTATTACTCATTTTCTTCTTCAATTTGATTGTTTTTACGACTGGTTGCTTTATGTAAACCCAGGAGCATGGCAGGCCACAGTACAAAAATGGCAGGCACACTGTAAAGGAATCCTTTTGTCAGTTCAGGATATGGCTTATTCATAACACTGGTTTTGAATCCTATTTCCTCAAAGGGAACGGGCGACAGGTAAAGTAAGCCTGTTCCTCCAACTTCATGTTCACCATAAATATGGTCATAATACATATCGGGGTTGTCATTGATCCTTTTGCGTGCTTCGGCTATCATTTCCCTCCTTGTCCCAAAAGTCAGGGCACCGGCAGGACAACCTTCAACACAGGCAGGCAGCTTGCCTTCCTTAACCCTGTCCCAGCACATATCGCACTTAACTATGTCCGGGTTAGAACTGTGATAATCGAATTTCGGAACATCATAAGGACATGATACCATACAATAACGGCAACCCATGCACTTTTTATCCCTCCAGATAACAGGGCCTTCCTCGGTCTTGTACATAGCCTTGGTGAGACATGCGGTTGAACAGGCAGGCTGGTTACAATGCTTACATGAATTTTTTACATAAACCTCTCCCTTTGACGTTGAAAAGACATTAATGACAGTTCGTCTGTTCTCATTTGTCTTCCTTACCTTTCCAACCTCAGGGATATCCTCCAGGTCAGGGTCAGGTAAGCCGTGCTCCAGTGCACATTCCCACTCGCATCCCTGGCATCCTGCACAAAGGGTTGAGTCATACAGTATGGCATAAAACTCTTTATCATCTCCCTTCCTGACTGGATCGGCATTCAACTTTGTGCCAGATCCCAGGGCGACACCCGTCAGGCCAAGGGCTTTAAGAAAATTTCGTCTGTCTATACTCATTTTATTAATTATATTTAGTTAGATGAATAGAATATAAATCGTTTAAATATGCTAAACCGAAGTGTCGATAAATTTTCGCTGCAATTCTTCCCATAAATCAGGTCCGAAATTTTCCATCAGACCTTCTTTTATTTCTCCACCATCCTGTAAAACAACCTGGGAATAACTCAAATCATTCTGCCTGACAGCAGTAGCTATAAAATCCTTGAGTCTTGAAAATTCCTTATTCAGCCACTCATGGTAATTATCGCCCATAAAATATCTTTTGGTTTCGCTTATCCAGTTTGCAGGCTCAATCTCATATATCCACCCACCTGAGTAAGGATCAGAATTAATAAGCGTGGGCCTGGCGGCCAATTCTTCATTGACTTCGGAGATCACACCCGAAAGAGGCGAGTAAATATCCAGCTTCTTACCATTCTGTATAAGGGTGGCAAGTTTTTCACCCCTCTTTACCTCAGATCCCGGTGCTTTTATCTCGATCCTGGTAATCTTTCCCATAGTGTGCTGAAGAAAATCATCCACTCCTATCTTTACCTTGCCTTTTTTTTCCATGAATACCCAGGTATGGGTCCTGTCAAAAAAGATTCCGCCCGGGGCTTTTACAGTTTTTTCACCAAAAACCGAAGATTCACCGGCAGGAACAAACCCGGGTTTATTCGTACCCGCCGTAAATAGCTTTACCAGTACAAATACAAGTATACCGGCCAGTAAAATCGCAGCTACGATCAGGAAAGTCCTGGCTGTATTTACCGGTTGCGCTATAAGCGCACCGGTCTCAGCAAAACTTCCGGCACTTAATGCCTGCAATTTTGGCTGCCTCTCACCCGGGATCAATTCAGTAAAACCGGCCTCCGAGATGTAAGTCTGACCACCTGAAAGAACCCACTTGACAAACTCTCTTGCTTCATTGTCAACCGGACCACTGGCCGATACTATATGGATGTTCCTGCACAGGGAGCCCGGATATTTGCCTATCCATACACCCCTGTTAAAATCATTCAGGCATGTATAAATATTTTCATTCTGGTCGAGAACTCCATTACCATTTATATCTATCGGAACAATCTTTATACCCTCGCGGATACTGTTATCCTTATAATCTATCAATCCTGAGAGCCTGCAAAAAGCAAGTGCATACCTGTCATTCATGATATATTCTACCAGTTCAGAGTTATCCGACACCCTTCTTACATTTCCAGTAAGTCCTTCAGCACCCATGAACTGTGAAAGACATATACCTATTGACTCATCATCCAGGTAATAACAATTTACCTCGGTGCCATTCTCTGTACCTGTTAATTCTCCCCAGGTCAGAACCCCGGCCTCAGCATAAGCTCCGGCAAATTTGCCTGGACTGATCCCGGTTTTGTCAAGAGTCCCTGCAAATGGATTTTTTGAACTGATAACAGGAACAATAACATCCCTGGCAACAACCATGCTCCATAAGGATCCGCGATCCATTGAACGCAGGTCTTCTTCAGCAATAATGCCCAGAACGCCCTCCTGTTTGAGATTGTATCCACTGCTGGCATCGCCAATGTCAAACTGCCTTATTTCAGTGCCCGGATTTCCTGCCGAATATTCAGTAATCCATTTATTTACCAGTTCGGACAATTCCGGGTTCACCAGCAGTTGCACCCTGGCTCCATCTTCCTGCGGACTGGGAACCGGTGCGGACATGCCACTCGTTAAAAGTGCCATGAAACTGATTAAAACAACTAACTTTTTCATAATTATTAATATTTGCATGTGTTTCTGTTATTCGAAAAACACTCTGCCAATTATAATGCCAAAGTTTATATTATACTGATTTACTGTACTTTATCCCACTGTATCCTAGATTGCCGGGTGATGCAAGTGCTGTATTATTCAACACCCTTTAGGTTGAAAGGGTGTGATATGCCTGTTTATCTGTCTTTTACAGGAACTGTATTTATTTACTACATGTGTTGTATTATACTACAGTGTTTTTCGGCAAAGAGTATAACACATTGATTTATTGTCTTCTGGTTCTTTTATTCTTTCTTTATTACTTTCTTCCATCGTCTTTTATATCTTTATTCGATAAATTAAAAGAAAATGAACAGGACACTCAGAATCTCATTGATCGCCCTTTCTATTATCGCCGGAATATTCCTGCTCTTTATTGCTGTAATGGCAATAAGGTATTCATATGCCCTCAGGCAGATGGATCCTGCAGAGACCGGGGCCATTAATGATACGGTATACTGCATCAGGGACAAATACGTAAATGCATATATCTTTAAGGGTTATGATGGATATATGATGATAGATGCCGGAATGAATAAAAAACGTGTAACTGAAGAACTTGCCAGGCTTGAAATAAACGCTGATGATATACTTAGCGTTTTACTCACGCATTCGGATAAAGATCATACGGGTGGACTAAATGCATTTGAAAACGCCATAATATTCATGCATGAAGAGGAGGAACAGATGATTACACGCGAAACTGCACGTTTTTTCCTGTTTAAATCAGGCTGGAGATACAGGGATTATAATCTTTTTAAATCAGATGAACTCCTTAATACAAATATCTTCACTGTTAGAGTCATTCACACCCCGGGGCATACACCCGGTTCATGCTG
>JBNJHQ010000056.1:0-13897 GCA_051748705.1 Bacteroidota bacterium
GAGGTAGCAAGGTATTTCGAGTCGGATGATGCAAGGGAAATTATATCGCTTGTGTCTTTTTTCCTTGGAGGAACACCTTTCGATACCCCGGCTGTATTTACCATGCTGTCATATACAGAATTTGTTCATGATGGCTACTATAATGTAAAGGGAGGGATGTATAATATCGTAAAAGGCTTTGTAAAAATGCTCGAAGCCAATGGAGTAAAAATTCATTATAACACGGAGATTGTTGGTGTTGAATCAAATGAATCCGGACTGCAGGCACTTGTTGACCGGGACAACAATAAATGGGAGGCAGATATTTATGTTATCAATTCAGATGCTGCCCTTTTCCGCGGAAAGGTCCTGGAACGCAGGAGGTATTCAGGGGAGCGACTCGACAAAAAGCGATGGACAATGGCGCCTTTCACCATTTACCTGGGGATAGACAAAAAGCTGCCGGAGCTGAAGATGCATAACTATTTCCTGCGTGGCAATTTCAGGGAGTATGCCGACAATATTTACAGGAACCAGGCCTCCCTTGAACAGGCATATTACTATGTCAACGTGGTGTCGCGGCTCAACAGCGATGCTGCACCTGAGGGGCAGGAAAGCCTGTTCATACTCTGCCCGGTGCCGGACCTGCGCTTTAAACCTGACTGGTCGGATAAGGAGAAGATAGCCGGTGCAATTATCAGTGATCTCTCACGCAGGACAGGCTATGACCTGGAAGAGAGTATAATAAGCAAGACCATACTCACACCGGAGGACTGGAGAGATAGTTTTAATCTTCACAGGGGCAGTGGCCTGGGACTCGGGCATAATATGATGCAGATGGGATACCTGAGACCTTCCAATAAGGATGAGAAATTTGATAATCTTTTTTATACAGGCTCATCAACACTGCCCGGGACGGGCATACCGATGGCCATAATCAGTTCAAATCTCGTGTGTAAACGAATTGAAAAGAAATATGGATTTGTACTTACAGAGCTGCATTAAAACCAGCAGGGTTTTTACAATCAGGTACAGTACTTCCTTTTCAAGAGGTATCAGGATGCTCGGCAAAAAGTATCGTGATCCGGTATACGCCGTCTACGGCTTTGTGCGTATAGCCGATGAAATAGTTGACACCTTTCATGACCAGGACAAGAAGGAACTCCTGGATAGATATATCGGGGAAACCTATGATTCCATAGAAAGAGGCCTTGGGACGAATCCCGTTTTACATTCATTCCAGTGGGCGGTGAATGAATACGGGATAGGCAGGGACCTTATACAGTCATTTTTTGACAGTATGCTGATGGACCTGCAGCCTTCAAGACACAATAACATCACTTACGAACAGTATATCTTCGGTTCGGCTGAAGTGGTGGGACTGATGTGCCTGCAAATATTTTACCGGGATGAGCCCGAAAAATTCGAAGAACTGAAGAAATATGCCCGTAAGCTGGGTGAGGCTTTTCAGAAAGTCAATTTTCTGAGAGATATTCAGTCCGACCTGGCAGAACGCGAGAGGGTTTATTTCCCGGAGCTGAGGCCTGAAAATTTTACTGAGGAGATTAAAAAAGAAATCGAGAAAGACATAAGACGGTCTTTTCTTGATTCAAGGCAGGGTATAAGAGAGCTGAAAAAGGAAGTGCGCTTCGGGGTCTACCTGGCCTACAGGTATTACTTTACCCTTTTCATGCTTATAAGCAGGACAGATGCAGAAACATTAATGTCAAAGCGAATTAGTGTAAGCAGCTCCAGGAAATTGCAGCTGCTTGTAAGTTCATATATCAGAAATAGGCTAAAGCTTATCTGATCCGGCTACCCGGTTAAGAATTCTTACTATTATTGCATACTTTTGTAGAAGATTGAATTATCCAGATTATGAGTAAAATAAGGGTTACAAAAGAATTCGGCTTTGAGACGGCACATGCCCTCTGGAACTATGACGGGCCATGCCGTAATGTGCACGGTCATTCATATAAACTCTTTGTCACACTTAAGGGGGAGCCCATTGATGATCCCGGCAACCCGAAGAACGGGATGGTAATTGATTTTGGTGATTTGAAGAAGCTTGTGAACAGGGAAGTGGTTAAAATATTTGACCATTCGGTTGTCATCAGCAGAAGGGTTGAAAGGGAAAAACTGGAAGCCCTGGAAAAGATGTTCGGCAATGTGCTGCTGGTGGATTACCAGCCTACATGTGAAAACCTTGTGACCGATATTGCAGGAAGAATAAAAGCGAAGCTTCCTGCTAACATATGTTTACACAGCCTGAGGCTGTATGAGACTGCCACATCCTACGCAGAGTGGTTTGCAGACGATAATAAATAATTTTATGTCAGAAAATAACGAAAGGAAACTTTTCCTCCTGGATGCTTATGCACTTATCTTCAGGTCTTATTATGCCTTTATCCGAAACCCGAGAATAAACTCCAGGGGTATGAATACATCCGCAATATTCGGGTTTATGCTTACACTTGATGAGATACTGCAGAACCAGGACCCTTCACATATAGCTGTGATCTTTGATCCGCCGGGACCAACATTCAGGCATGAGATGTACAGGGAATACAAGGCCAACAGGGATGCCACCCCGGAGGATATTAAAAAGGCCGTTCCCTGGATCAAGGATCTGCTTGAAGCCTATGGGATACCCGTATACGAGGCTGAAGGTTATGAGGCTGATGACCTGATAGGGACCATGTCAAAACAGGCTGCTGAAAAGGGCTTTACCACATACATGATGACCCCTGACAAGGATTTCACGCAGCTGGTTAATGATACGGTAAAGATGTATAAACCTGCTACCCGCGGAGGGGCTGCCGTGGTGATGGGCCCTGAGGAGGTGTGCAGGGAGTACAGTATAGATGAACCGCGGCAGGTAATAGATATTCTTGCACTTATGGGCGATAGTGCAGACAATATACCGGGAGCCCCGGGAATAGGACCGAAAACGGCCAAAAAGCTGATATCTGAATTCGGGAGTGTTGAAAACCTTATTAAGAACAGTGACAAACTCACGGGGAAACAGAAGGAAATAATAGAAAACAACAGCAAGGAAATTTTGTTTTCCAAGAAGCTTGTTACCATCGAGACAGAAGTGCCCTTCAGCCTCAATGAGGAAGAAATGCTCAGGAAGGAGATGAACAGGCCCAGGCTGAAGTCCCTCTTTACCGAGCTGGAATTCAGGAGCCTGGCAGAGAAGCTGGATGTGACCCTCGCGGAGAAAAATGCAGGGGACAGCATGACAGGTGCAAGGAGCGGCAACTCCCTCCAGGGCTCATTGTTTGAAACCGCAGGAGTGTCGCCAGGCAATGCCACTGACCTGGAAACGCTGGGCGACAGGAAACATGATTACACCAGGGTGGAGACTAAAGAAGAGATGAAGAAGCTGGCGGATAAGCTACTGAAGCTTAATGAGTTTTGCTTCGACACCGAAACAAGCTCGCTGAATGCCCTCGAAGCTGAACTGATAGCCATTTCCTTTTCCTGGGAAAACAATAAGGGCTGGCTGGTTCATTTTGAAGATGATAAGGCAGTAAAGGAAAACATCGGTATTTTCAAAGAGGTTTTTGAAAATGAGAAAAGCATGAAGGTGGGACAAAACCTTAAATTTGATATACAGGTGCTTAATAACTATGGCATTGAAGTCAAAGGACAACTCTTTGACACCATGATAGCCCATTACCTGCTGGAACCGGATATGAGGCACAATATGGACTACCTGGCAGAGACCTACCTGAAATATAAACCCATATCTATCGAATCACTTATTGGCGAGAAAGGGAAGAAACAGAGAAATATGCGTTCTGTGGCTGTAGATAAATTAACTGAATATGCTGTAGAAGATGCTGATATAACATATCAATTGAAGCAAAAGTTTTATGAAAGGCTGGAGAGGGAGAAGCTCTTAAAGCTGGCCGGGGAGATAGAGATGCCACTGATACCGGTACTGGCAGGGATGGAAAGAAAAGGTGTGAGGCTTAACAAAGAGTCATTGAAAGAATATTCATTTGTACTGAAAGAAAAGATAAAAGACCTGGAGGAGGGGATATATGAACTGGCCGGTGTGGAGTTCAATATAGGATCGCCCAGGCAGCTGGGGGATATACTGTTCAGGAAACTGAAACTGGATGATAAGGCAAAGAAAACAAAGACAAAGCAGTATGTTACCAACGAAGAGACCCTGCAGCGTTTAAGCGACAGGCATCCCATCATTAACAGGGTGCTGGACTACAGGGGTCTGAAAAAACTGCTGTCTACCTATGTGGAGGCCCTGCCTGAACTGATAAGCGGGAAGACAGGAAGGATACATACATCTTACAACCAGGCTATAGCATCCACCGGCAGGCTCAGTTCCAACAATCCCAACCTGCAGAATATACCTATCAGGGATGAGAGTGGCAGGGAAATAAGGAAGGCTTTTGTCCCGGATAAAGGGAATGTGTTCCTGTCGGCTGACTATTCACAGATTGAGCTGCGGCTAATGGCTCATCTGAGCGGCGACAGCAGCATGAAGGAAGATTTCCTGGGCGGGCAGGATATTCATTCGGCCACAGCCGCCAAGATCTTTGGTGTAAAGCCCGGGGAGGTGACCCGTGAAATGAGGGCCAGGGCAAAAACAGCTAATTTTGGGATTATTTACGGTATCTCAGCTTTCGGCCTTTCACAGAGACTTAATATAAGCCGGTCTGAGGCAAAGGATCTCATAGACGGCTATTTTGGGAGCTATCCCGGAGTGAAGAAATACATGGAGGAAAGCATTGAAAAAGGACGTCAGGATGGCTATGTAACGACCATGTATGGACGCAAGCGCTACCTCCGTGATATACAGTCGCGTAACTCACTCCTCAGAAGCAATGCTGAGCGAAATGCAATAAATGCGCCCATACAGGGATCAGCTGCAGATATTATTAAGATAGCAATGATAAATATTCACAACAACCTGAAGCAGTCAGGCCTGAAGGCCTCAATGATATTGCAGGTGCATGATGAACTCATTTTTGAGGTTGCCGAAGCCGACAAAAATGCATTGAGGGATATGGTTGTCAGGGAGATGGAACAGGCATGCAAGCTGGATGTCCCCCTGGTAGTGGACCACGGTTTTGGAAACAACTGGCTTGAAGCACATTGATAAAAGGAGAAAAAAATGAAAGTTAAGGTATTATTATTTGGTATACTGGCCGAGGAGGCAGGCAGACATGAGCTCGAGCTGGATAATATCAGCAGTCTTGAAGACCTCAGGAAACATGTGCTGGCACAATACCCGTCCTTTGCAGAAAATAAGTTCAATATTTCAGTTAATCAGACCCTTGCCCGGGGGAATAAGAAGCTGGCCGATGGAGATGAGGTAGCCCTGCTGCCTCCTTTTGCTGGGGGATGAGTGTGTACAGGCGCTCATATTCATGCCCTGTGTTGTAATAAGCGGCGTCGTTTATCAGCTATGCCATTTGTGTGTATCATCATCGAAAATTTCCTTTTTCCAGACGGGAAAATTTTCCTTGATCATTTCCAGTGCATGCCTGCAGGCCCGCGTGGCATGGTCGCGGTGACCGGCAGTTATCATTACAAAGAGTGACATTTCGCCTGCTTTTACCATACCGGTGGAATGGACAATAATGACATCCCTTACATCACTGAAGGCAGCCCTGATGGTATCCTTAATCCTGGTGCACTCTTTTTCTACCATTTCATCATAGGCTGAATATTCAATGGCCGTCACCATGCGGTCATTGACTTTATCGCTGCGTACCTGGCCCAGGAAAATGGAATGTGCGCCGGCCTCACTGTCGCCCGCTAATTTATTGAGATGTTCAGCTATCAGTGACGCTTTTATGGGTCCGGGTACCAGGATATGATTTTCCATACTTACTGATTTTTTATGGATAGCAGCCCCTCTGTCCCCTTGAGGGTTGAGCTGTAAAGGCTTTCATTATTAATTATCCCGAGGGCTTTATTTACCTGCTTATCTGAACTGAGTGAATGTTTAAGAAGGCCATCCTCGTAGTAATACCTGCCTATTATCTCATCTTCAAGCAGGCGTGTCACTTCATCGCGGTACAGTTCGAGGTCATCCTGCAGGTCATGATCGAGACTCTTCTCCAGTTTTTTAAGGAGCTCTTCATTTTTTTCGTAGTATTTTTCACTTTGTGCCACACTGCTAAGCCTGTCCAGGGCCTCCTGGCTTGCCGAAGTGTAATTAAAATCCCTTTTCTCAAGGAAAGCACCGAAGTCGCGGAAAGTATCATCGCTTAAGCGGTACTCACCCGGTGCTGCTATTTCAGGGTTATTCCAGTAGAAGTCTGTTGCGAAATCGAAGATCAGGGATCTTACGTACAGCTCGCTTGAAAACTGGCTCAGGCGGTCAGGAACGGCTTCATGGTCGGGGCTTATTCCCCCGCCATCTTTTACGATGCGGCCGTTCAGTGTTTGGTATTCGGATACCAGTGAATCGGGTATATATCCTACGCTGCCGTCCTCATTGCGGTTTGAGAAATCCAGGGCCTGTATACAGCGGCCCGAGGGGATATAATATTTTGCCGTTGTAACTTTAAGGGTTGCATTATAGCTCAGTGGCCTGCTTATCTGCACCAGTCCCTTGCCATATGACCGTTGTCCCACAACCACGCCCCTGTCGAGGTCCTGTATGGCCCCTGCCACTATCTCGGCGGCAGATGCCGTGCTCCTGTTGATCATGACTACCAGGGGCACATCCTCATCTATGGCCTGCCTGCTGGTCTTATAGGTATTATCGAACCTCTTCACACGGCCTTTGGTACTTACCACCTCATGGCCGGGACCAACAAAAAAATTAACTATTTCAACAGCTTCGCCAAGCAGGCCACCGGGATTGGATCGCAGGTCGAGGATAATTTTTTGTGCACCATTTTTCTCAAGCAGGTCAACCAGGGCCTGTTTTACATCCTGGCTGCAGTTCTGGGTAAAGTTCGTAAACCTTATGTAGCCTGTTTCATTATCGATCATACCGTAGTAGGGTACGGGAGCTATGGTGACCCTAAGGCGCGTGAGAGTTTTTTCTATATCCCGGCCCTGCCTCTCAATGAGCAGTTTCATTTCAGTGTTGGCCTCACCCTTCAGCTTTTCACTCACCTGGTCAGCGGCAAGACCCTTAAGCGATTCGCCGTTAATCTTTTTAAGTTTATCACCTGCCTTCAGGCCGGCAAGATCGGCAGGGAATCCCTTATATATCTGTGTAAGAACTGTATAATCACCGCTTTTTCTTATGAGTGAACCGATACCCCCGTATTTACCGGTGGTCATAAAGGCAAAGTCGTCACTTTCCGATTCAGGGTAGTATGTTGTATAGGGGTCAAGATCATTGAGCATCTCATCTATACTTTCCCTGAAGAGCTCATCAGGCTTGATCTCGTCAACATAGAAGGCATTAAGTTCCCTTACCAGTGAGTAGAAGATATCAAGGTTCTTCTGAAGCTTAAAATCCTTTGATTCATTCCTGGATATATATGCCGTGGTAAATACTGATATAATAATTACGCTCAGTGTGACCAGCAGTGTTTTTTTATTCTTATTGTTCATTGATCTGAAATGTTATTGTTTTAAAGACTTCCATCTCCTTTCCATACAAAATGGTTGCCAAAGCCATCACCCTGCTTATTTATTTTGCCTGGCAGGGGTCAAATGTACGGAAAAATTACCGACCAGTTTGTCCACCTGTCTTTCCAGGCTGGCATATTCAGGTATTTCATCACCGGTATATATAAGCATAATGTAGAGCTGCACATTCAATTCTTCGAGCCGGGCATAGAGTTTGTGTTTATTCAGCCTCCAGGCTTCACGCACAAGTCTTTTTACCCTGTTTCGTTTCACTGCTGCGGGGAGGGATTTTTTCCCCACGCTGATGGCCATCAGTGCCGGAGAGGGTAATTTATCGCTGCTTTTCATCCAGAGCACCCTGAAAGGACCGGAGTAGAATGAGTTGCCGTGGTGAAACAGGGCGGCAATGACCTTGCGGCTGCAGAGTTTCTCTTTTTTGCTGAAGGTAAATCTTTTATTATCCATCACAGGGTGCCGGTATGCCTTTAGCGGGGAATTCACCCCTGTAATCTGTGCTGCAGGGTATTTCCTCTTATTTATTCTTCTTATTATGGTTCTTCAGGAACTGGTCAAGGGCCATGGTCATGGATGGTGCTTCGGGATTCGGGGCATGTATGTCGAGCCGCAGTCCCAGTTTATCTATTGCTTTGGCTGTTGAGGGACCAAAGGCCGCGATCCTGGTCATGTTCTGCTGAAAATCCGGAAAATTCTCCAGCAGGGATTTGGGTCCGGACGGGCTGTAAAAGACCAGTATATCATAATACACATCTGCCAGGTCGGAAAGGTCGGCACTGATAGTCCTGTAGAGGTTTCCTATGGTATAATTGATTTTATGCTTTGTGAGCAGTTCCGGGATTTCAGCCTTATGAGGCACTGAAAGGGGGACGAAATAATTTTCATCCTTATGCTTCGATACAATGGTGCACAGATCGTGGAAGCGGGAGTTCCCGTAGAAAATCTTTCTCTTCCTGTAGACAATATATTTCTGCAGGTAGAACGCAACATTTTCAGTTATGCAGAAATATTTCATGGTGTCAGGTATGCTGATGCGCAGTTCGTCACATATTCTGAAGAAGTGATCAATGGCTGTTTTACTGGTAAAAATTATAGCGCTGTGATCAAGAATATTGATTTTTTGCTGCCTGAATTCTTTGGAAGGTATTCCAACCACCTCTATAAAAGGCCTGAAATCGACTTTTAGTCCATGATTCCTGGCGAGTTCGAAATAGGGTGATTTTGGATTCTGGGGTTCCGGTTGCGATACCAGTATACTTTTTATCTTCAAAACACTTTGATTTTAAGTGTACAACAACTAGCCTTCTTTTTATTATGCCTGGCCGCTCAGATATCTTATCAATATAAGAGCCGGGAAAAATTCCAGTGTGCAAAGATATAAAATCAAATAAAATAATGAAAACCTCCTTGAAAGAAATATATGTACCAGTCTTATCAGCCTGAGGAAAAGAATAATCCCGATCAGCGCGAATGCGGAATAGATAAGGTATTTATCGGGCAGACCGGCAAGGTAGGAAATAAATAAATTTACGATCATCAGCAGTATGCCGATGAGCTTAAAATTTCGTGAAATACTGAAGAGGTATTCCCTGAAAGCGCCGCGTGTACGTGTAACGGCTCCCACGACAATAATTACCATGTACCTGAAGCATATAATAATGGATATGAGGAGAAGGTTGAAAAGCCAGAGATTGAAGGCTTGCAGCTTAAAGAAACTGATGTCAAAATGCATTTCCAGGAAGAGCATAAAGGTGGAAATACTGATCATGCTTAAAACACCCAGTAATACCTGGAATAGTTGGATACCGGGATTAATATTACGGTAGACTGTGCTTGCATATTTGTTGCTGAAGACTATATTAATTATCCTGGCAAGTGAATATTTCTCTGCAAGAGACACAATAAGGTAGATCAGCAAAGGCACCATGAGCAGTACAAACATCCATTCGGACCTGTATACATCTGTGGCTATGGGGTCAGCCACATTTTGAGGCAACATTATTTCAGAAATATTCCACATTTCTTCCTTCTACTTCGCTTAGTAATTGGTTGGCCAGCCGGCTTGCCCCTATCCTGAAACTCTCCGGCAGAAGCCATTGTGGTCCCAGCTGCAGGCCCACAAGTGAGTAGTAGCCAAGGGCGTCATTAACACTGGCAATACCGCCTGCCGGTTTAATGCCAACAATTTTACCGGTGGCATGGTGGAAATTTTTAATGGCATGGGACATAACATATACGGCTTCGAGCGAGGCAGAAGCTTTTTCCTTCCCGGTGGATGTTTTTATAAAATCGGCCCCTGCTTCCATCGCCAGTATTGAGGCGTCGTATATTAATTCCGGATCGGCGAGCAGCCCGCTTTCAATAATAAGTTTAAGATGCTTATCGCCAATAACTTCTTTTATTGCCGCCGTTTCATCCATTATATGGTTTTTATTTCCCCGGAGGAATTCCCCCACCGGCATAACTATATCTATCTCATCTGCACCCGACTCTATAGCCTCTTTAACCTCGGCCAGTTTTACACTGGTAGTGCTTTGCGCCGAGGGGAAGCCACCTGCCACGGAAACAACTTTTACGGAAGGCACTTCAAGCTTTTTCCTTAAAAGATGAACAAAGCGGGGGTAGACGCATATGGCGGCAAAGCAGGGCAGATCAGGGAAAACAAACCGGTAGTTATTTACTTTTTCACATATGTCTTCAATGGTGCCTGATGTATCTGTTACATTAAGGCTGGTAAAATCAAGCAGGCCCAGTATCCTCCTGCTGTTAAGGGGATCAAGATCGGCCTGGAGCCTTGAAATAAGGGTCTGTATGTCTTCCTTGCTCTTACCCTGGAAAGTCTTACTCATTGTATTTTCTGTTTAGTTTTCTGTTTCTTGCAAGAGAGGCAAATATTGCCGGTATACAAATCAGTGCAAATATAGCAAGACCTGATCTTATTGTCTTAAGCAGAAGGTCAAAGTTTTCGGGTTTGATTGCCTGGTCGCCCAGGTTAAGGGAGATAAGCATCATTGCAATACCCAGGCTGGTTGTCTGCCCGATCATTCTCATTGTGCCGAGCATCCCGCTGGCAACACCAAGGTGTTTCTTTTCCACGCTGCTCATTATGGCGTTCGAGTTGGGTGAGCTGAAGAGGGCGTATCCCAGGCCGTTGAGGGCAAGAATGGCTGTTATGTATGCAAGGGATGTCGATTGCTGTATGAAGGTAAGTGCAAATATACCCAGTGACGTAAGGCCTATTCCTGCCGAGGCTATGTGACCCGGGTTTCTTTTGTCAGACAGTTTTCCGGCCGGTATTGAAAAAATAACCATTACCACGGGTTGTGTCATAATGATAATGCCGGCCGTCCTGGCATCCAGTCCTTTGAGATACTGGAGGTAGAGGCTCATAAAGAAACCTATGCCGGAAGTGGCGGCATAATGAATCATTGCTGCAAGGTTGGAAAAGCTGAATACCTTATTGGAAAGCAGGAGATTAATGTCGAGCAGGGGGAACCTTGCGTATCTTTCATAAATAAGGAAGGACATTATCATTAGCAGTCCTGAGATTATTAGGACAATACCCGTTGTACCCGGAATTCTTGAAAACCCGATTATACTGAGTACCAGTCCTCCTCCCAGCAATGCCGAACCGGGAAGGTCAAGTTTCTCTTCCCTGGCTTCCGCCCATTCCGTCCTTATTTTTCTGTAAGTGAGATATGCCGCCATGGCTGAAACGGGAACCAGAACGGCAAAAATACTTCTCCAGCCAAGATATTCGGTCAGCAGGCCACCCAGGAAAGGTCCGCTCGAGAGACCGGCATATACCGCTGTTATATTTATTCCCAGGGCACGGCCCCTCTCACCGGGAGGAAAAACGGAAGTGATTATGGCCATACTCGTTCCAAAGATCATTGCACTGGAGACTCCCTGCAATACCCTGAAAACCAGGAAAAGGGTGATGGTCTGTGTAAAAATTATGCAGGCTGTGGTAATGGTGAAGAGGATAAGTCCTGACATAAAGATCTTTTTCCTGCCCAGTATATCA
Organism: Bacteroidota bacterium; assembly: GCA_051748705.1. Lineage (GTDB taxonomy): Bacteria > Bacteroidota > Bacteroidia > Bacteroidales > VadinHA17 > UBA9300. The sequence goes on from JBNJHQ010000056.1 coordinate 11,594, forward strand.
CCCAGCCTGCCGAAAGGCAGAAGGAAAACTGCAGTGCCCAGGAGATAGGCGGTAACAACCCAGTTAAGCTGTTTGGCGCTTGCTTCAAGTTCCTGACCTATGGCGGGGAGGGCGAGGTTTACCGATGCTCCCATGAAAGGAGTGATAAAAGCAGCGAAAGCAGCAACATATAAGACAGATCTTTTAAGCTCCCTCGTGTTCATTCCTTTTCTTTTGTGTCAATGATGATGGTTACCGGCCCGTCATTAACAAGACTTACCTCCATCATTGCTCCAAATTCACCCGTGGCGGGATGAATGCCGGATATTTCGCTGAAATATTCGATGAAGCCCTTATACAGGGGTATGGCTTTCTCAGGCCTGGCTGCCTTAATATAGGATGGCCTGTTTCCCTTTTTTGTTTTAGCATGCAGGGTGAACTGGCTCACCACAATAATTTCACCACGGATATCTGCCAGTGAAAGGTTCATTATACCTTCATGGTCATCGAATATCCTTAGCTGGTATATCTTTTTTGCCAGCCACTTAATGTCTTCCTCATTATCGGCATCCTCTATACCCAGAAGGACAAGCAGGCCTTTCCCGATCTTGGATCTGATATTGCCCCCTGTGCTGACAGATGCCCTGTTTACTCTCTGGATAACGGCTCTCATAGCTATGCTGATAAAGGATCAAATATAGTAAATATCTTGCAGCATGAGAGCTTGATTTTTTAAGCGGGAAATTATGTTATTCATGGCTTAAATGATACTTTTGTACTCATTTTTAGGGAACATGGATTTTATTACCGTTTTTTTTATAGCAATAGGACTGTCCTTTGATTCATTCGCGGTTTCTCTTGGTTTTGGAGCTGTTGAATCAGCAATTTCCTTCCGGCGTGCCAGCGGGATTGCAATTATCCTTGCCCTCTTCCAGGGCCTCTTTCCTGTGCTGGGCTATTACCTGGCCTACTCCGTGCATGGCCGTGTGGAATCGATTGATCACTGGATAGCCTTTGTTCTGCTCGGTTTTATAGGATTCAGGATGCTGATCGAAGGGACTAAGGAAAAAGTCGCTGCGGGCTATACGGCCGGCTTTACGAATTACAGGATTTTAACCATGGCCATAGGCACCAGCATCGATGCCCTGGCCGTGGGAATAAGCTTTGCCTTCATTTATGACAGGATATGGTTTGCAGCCCTGGTGATAGGGTTTGTTACATTTATTGCGTCAATGACAGCAATCAGGCTGGGTAAGTTCACAGGGCCAAGGCTTGGCTCGAGGGTTGAACAGGCAGGGGGATTGTTACTGATTGCGATAGGTGTAAAGATACTGCTTGAACATACGGTGCTGGCCTGACAAACAAGGTATTGCCGGCATTAAAGGGGCAAGGGTCGCATAAGCTTCTTTCTTTCAGCAAAAGTCACCATTTCAGTAAATCCTGCCGCCCTCACCAGCCTGTATGCCTCCTCAAAATGTTGCCCCAGGCGGTCGGGACTATGTGCATCTGAATTTACAAGTACAGGCACACCCTCTTCCCTGAATATATGCAGGTAGCGACGGTCAGGATAGAAATCCCGCAGCGGTTTATTCATTCCATTGGTGTTAATCTCGAAAGCCACACCTGACCTTTTTAATTGAACTGCCAGCTCACGGTAAAGAGCTTCGGCGTTATGGGAAGGATAATACCTGAAAATCCTGACAAGGTCAGGGTGGGCCATAAAATCGAATAAGCCGGAAGATGCCGCCCGGGCTACCAGCCTGAAATACTTTTCAAAAATCCTGTCTATATCTTTGTTCTCATAATATTCAGGACCAAGATCTACACTGGAGTCGCCCATGAAATGAACTGAACCAATAACATAATCCAGGGGGAGTGCGTCGATGTAAGCCGCTATCTCTTCTTCCCTGCCCGGGAAATAATCCACCTCAAGTCCAAGCCTGACAATCAAAGAATTTTCGTTTTCCCTGAGTTTTAAGACACGCTCAATGTATTCATCAAGCTCTGATAGTTTAATACTCCAGTCCTGCTGCTCCTCGGTAAGGGTCAGGTGATCGGAGAAACCAATCTCGGATAGTCCGGCTTCATATGCCCTGCTGATATATTCTTCAGGCCAGGCCTTGCCGTCACTGTAATATGTGTGAAGATGGTAATCGGTTTTGTAAATCATTTGTTCTGAAGACATCTCCCGGGCTGTTTTGTTAGTAATTTAAGAACAATAAACTCCAGGGCTCACAAAGATTGAAAGAAAAAACTATAACACAAAAAGTGAACAAAATTGTAAGGAAAAATATTTAATTGATTACTTTGTAGTTTAATTAATTA
>JBNJHQ010000057.1:0-13690 GCA_051748705.1 Bacteroidota bacterium
CCTGATGAAGGGTCATATACCAAGCCCTGACCCTGACCAGGTACGTGAAGCAGAACGCAGGAGAAGAACGGATATGAGCAGGTACAGGACCTCAAAAAGCGATTATTCTTCATATAGCGACACCTCAGGAGGAGGGCAGCCGGATAAACCCCAGAAAGCAGAACCGGTAAGGGTTGAAAAAAAGGTGGGTAGAAATGATCCCTGCCCCTGCGGCAGCGGGAAAAAATATAAGCACTGCCATGGCAGGGTGAGCAGCACCCCTCCGCAACAGCCGCAGAAAGAAGCCTAAACACTTGCTTTCAGCCGGAGATTTTCAATGCTCGTATTTATCTTTATTCCTGTTTGCCTTGAAACTGAAGTAAGTGGCAGGCGCAGGTTGTTCTGGCAAAGCCCAAGCATGCTCATAACTGACTTTATGCCTGCAGGATTGCCTTCAACAAATAGAAGATCAATCAGTTCAGTGTATTTATAATGAAGATCACGTGCACTGTTGATTTTTGATTTCAGGGCCAGGCCCACCATTTCTTTCCATTCGGCAGGAAATGCATTACCCAGAACCGATATTACTCCCGATCCGCCAAGACTGATTAGTGGAAGGGCCATTAAATCATCCCCTGAGATAAGCAGGAAATTTTCAGGCTTGCCCTGTATTATCTTCATTACCTGCGACAGATTACCTGATGCTTCCTTGATGCCGATAATATTGTCCAAACCCCATGCCAGCTCTAGACAGGTCTCTGCATCTATGTTGGAGCTGGTTCTTCCCGGTACATTATAAAGTATTATGGGAACAGGGGAGACCATGGATATCTCCTTGAAATGCAAGACTATACCTTTTTGTCCCGGCTTATTATAATAGGGCGCCACGGAAAGTATACCGCTTATCCCTTCAAAATCAGTTCTCTTTATGGTGTCAGTCACCTGCTGGGTGTTATTGCCTCCTATACCCAGAACAATGGGAATCCTCCCGTTATTGAGCTCAACAATATAAGAGGTAACAGCTTCCTTTTCTTCCTGGTTAAGGGTTACAGCTTCACTGGTTGTACCCATAACAACAAGGTAATCAGCACCACCTTCAATAATATGATTACTTATGGCTTCCAATGCCTTAAAATCAACACTTCGATCCGATTTGAAAGGTGTTATCATGGCAACACCCAGGCCTTCAAATAATTTCATGGTAAGAATGGATTTTTATCATCAAGTACTGGTGTTAATCATCTCCAGGTAATACTTAACCTGTTCCAGGTAATATCTCGCATCATACTTATTATTAATATTAATGGTCATATCCAGCTCATTCCTGTAGGAAGAACTCTCAGCACCAACCTTGAATTCCGCCCTGGACAAAACAGAAATAAACCTGACAGGGAAAAGATTATTTTCATTCATATCGATAAGTATCTCATAAGGTGTGTTTATAAATTCCTCAATATCATCTGATTGAGGAATGAAAAAATAGTTCAGATCTGTGCTCTTTATGCATGTCAGATAGCGTATTGCCGTATATTTGTCAGGCAGAACCTTCCTGGGATAATAACATACAATATCCACCTGTATATTTCTCTCCTGCATATCCTGAAAAAAAGCTGTAAGTGCTTCAAAGTCTTCAGTGTTGCTGCCATCCCATACTATCCCGATCTTATGTGCGTTGCGCAGGTTATTGAATTGCTTATGCCGCCTGACCTTTCTGCGACGCTGCTTCAATACCATCCTGCCAATAAATAGCCTTGTCCCTTTAAAAAGTTCCATTCTGCAAACCTAATCGATTTTTAGGGAATAATTATTCCGAAAATTACACTTTATTTAACATTTTAAGAAAATCATCTTCTTCCATTAGCTCGATTCCCAGTTCCCTGGCTTTTTCTTTCTTCGATGGCCCCATGTTTTTACCGGCCAGTATAAAACTGGTTTTTGAACTCACCGAAGATACATTCTTTCCTCCATTTTCCTCAATCATTTGCCTGTATTCCTCCCTGCTGTATTTATCAAATTCACCAGAAATCACTATGCTTTTACCTTCAAGTATGGCTGATTCCTGCTCTTCCGGCTCACCCGATTTCATGTTCACCCCATAATCTTTCAGGCGCCCGATAACCTGCCTGTTGTTCGCCGATCTGAAATAATTGATAATACTGTTGGCAATTTTGTCCCCTATATCGGGGATGTTCACCAGCTTCTCGTATTCCGCTTCGGCCAGCTCGTCTATTGAACTAAAATGCTTTGAAAGGGTTTTTGCCACCGTTTCACCAACATACCTTATCCCCAGTGCATACAACACCCTGTTAAAGGGTGCCGACCTGGATTTTTCAATACTGCTGATAATATTGGATGCCGATTTGTCTCCCAAACGTTCGAGGCCTGCAAGTGATTCTTTGTCCAGGATATACAGGTCAGCTATGTTATGTACCAGTCCAGATCGGTACAGGAGGTCTGTCGTTTCCTCTCCCAGCCCGTCAATATCCATGGCCTTCCTGCTTATGAAGTGCTCAATTCTCCCCTTAATCTGTGGTGGACACTCATAGATGTTCGGACAATAATGGTTTGCTTCACCCGGTAACCTGCGCAGGGTAGTACCGCACTCGGGGCATGATTTGATAAACCCGACTGCCCTGGCTTCATCCTGCCTTTCATCTATGTCAATCCCGACAATCTTGGGAATTATTTCACCCCCCTTTTCAATATAAACACTGTCATGCTCATGAAGGTCGAGCAATCTGATCTGTGCCTCGTTATGCAGCGTTGCCCTTTTTACAATGGTTCCGGCAAGCAACACAGGTTCAAGATTGGCCACGGGGGTAACGGTCCCGGTTCGGCCTACCTGGAAGTCTACAGACAATAATTTTGTCTTTGCCTGCTCGGCTTTGAATTTATATGCGATTGCCCATCGCGGAGATTTTGATGTATAACCGAGCTTTTCCTGGTCAGCAAGGGAATTAACCTTTATCACAACACCGTCGATCTGGTAGGGAAGAGAATGTCGCTCACTGTCCCAGTGGTTAATATAATCCATGATTTCCTCTATCCCCCTGCAAAGCCTGATCTCATCCGGTACCCTGAAGCCCCATTCCCTTGCTTTTTTTAAATTGTCGAAGTGCCTGGCATAGGGCAGGGAATCACCGGCCAGGTAGTAGAGGTAACAATCCAGGGGCCTGGCGGCCACAATCGAAGGATCCTGCATTTTTATCGTCCCTGCTGCCGTGTTTCTTGGATTGGAGAATGGCTGTTCCCCTCTCTTTACAAGTTCTTCATTGAGCTTCCTGAAGCCTTCAAGGGGAAGAAATATCTCACCCCTCACAGTGAGTTCAGCAGGGTAATCATTATTACGCAAACGAAGGGGAATGCTCTTAATGGTTCTTATATTGTTTGTAACCTCATCTCCCGTTTCTCCATCACCCCTTGTCACTGCCGATTCGAGTAAGCCATTCCTGTAAGTGAGACTTATGGATGCACCGTCAAACTTCAGCTCACATACATATTCTGGCTCCCTCCCAAGTGCTCCCTTCACACGTTTATTGAAATCATAAATCTCCTGCTCGCTGTAGGTATTACTGAGTGAAAGCATCGGGTATTTATGCTTAACCTGCCTGAATTCACGCGTAAGATCACTGCCCACTCTCATTGTTGGCGAGTCACCGGTGCGGAGATCAGGGTGTTTCTCTTCCAGGCCGGCCAGCTCCTTCAACAGAAGGTCGTACTGGAAATCTGAAATCAGGGGCCTGTTGAGCACATAGTAATTATAGTTATGATCGTTGATCTCTTTTTTCAGCTGCTCTATGCGCTCATATGCTTCTCCGCTATTTTTCATTCCTTTTCACAAATCTGGTTTATACTAATCCCATACCCCCCCAATTATAGAATTGCAGAATTTACACCTTCCGTTTTTAATATTGTTTGAAACTATGGTGTAACCTCTTCTTTCAATTACTTTCTTCCCGCAACTGCCACATATGGTATCCGAAGCATGAGTGCCCGGCACATTGCCTATGTAAACATGTTTAATGCCTTCTTCCCTGGCAATTTCCCATGCCCTGTCCAGGGTGCTGACAGGAGTGGGGGGCAGCTGTTCCAGCTTATACATGGGGGTGAACCTGCTGAAATGAAGTGGCGTATCATTGAAACCGTTCTCATTAAGCCATTTACACATCTGGCGTATCTCATCCATTTTGTCAGTCCATTCAGGAACAATTAAATTGGTTATCTCCAGCCATACACCCTGCTGCTTCATTATCTTCAGAGTATCCAGTATTGGCCCCAGTTTCCCTCCTGTCAGTTTGAGATAGGTTTTATCATTAAATGATTTCAGATCAATGTTGGCTGCATCAATAACACTGGTCAGCTTCAGAAGAGGCTCCTTTTTGATATAACCGTTTGAAACCATTATGTTCCTCACCTCTGACTGCCTTGCCAGGGTGGCAGTGTCAAACATGTATTCGTAGAAACATGTTGGCTCTGAATAAGTGTATGATATTGATTTACAGTTATTATCAAGGGTCTTGCCCAGGATGTCCCCGGGCATCAGGTCATAATTGCGTGTTTTCCCGGGACTGGTCTGGGAGATGGTCCAGTTCTGACAATTCAGGCAGGCCAGGTTGCAACCGGCAGTGGCTATGGAGAATGTAAGCGTTGAAGGTAAAAAGTGGTATAATGGTTTTTTCTCGACCGGATCAAGATGTACTGCACAGGGATTGCCATATGCCATGGTATATAATTTACCGTCTTTTACGATACGGTTCCTGCAGTCACTTAATTCCCCTTCTTTCAGGACACATTCATTGGGACAGATATTGCATAATACACCCCTGGCTGTCTCTTCCTGGAATGAAGCAAGCCTGTAGTTCTTCTTTTTTACCTGCGGGGAAGAACTGTTGCATATTATATCCGGGCAAACACTTATTCCCCCGGCAGCCAAAAGGCAAGATCTTATAAATTCACGCTTCTTCATAGCTGCCTTTATTAATATATCAGTTTCCTGATCCCATTTATGACCTGGTTGGTAATATAAGAGGCAAAATTAAGAAAAGCAAGGATAAAAAAGGTTGATTTTATTCCATAAAAGGGAACCAGTATTCCTGCTATTATCATAAAGCCAAGAGCAGCCCCACACAGGTCTGCAAAGTAAATGCCTGAAATGGTCCTGGAATTTATGTCTTTTTCTGTTTTCCTGCGGTAATAATACCCTGCCAGGATAGCAGGAATTATTACCAGTGCAAATGATATGATAACAGCTATGCTGCCTGATTGAAATTCCAGTATGCGTGGTGATAATAATGCAAAGAGTACGGCCAGTAAGCCCAGTAAAACAGGGCTAAGTTCAACCACCCTGTCCTTAAGATATATCCTTGCTGAGCTGCCTGCGGCCAGCCCACCCATCACTGCCGCTATCAATAAACCGGCAAGCTGGTAAAAATTACCGGCTGTCGATTGTATGAGAATGAGGGCAAGAATCTCCGTGCCGGCAAGATTAAGCGATGCACTGTACATGGTCCTGGCACTGTTACTGCCCGTTATGAAGGGTAAAAGCAAAAGGACACTGATAATTATTATTGCGGGCAGCCTGTTGCTCCCTGCTTTATTCAGCTGGTATCTCTGCTTATAAAATACTGCACGGGGCCTGTCGAGAAGGTTTTCGGGCAGACTTTCATCAATTACCTCTGATACCTGTTGTGAACTGTAGCTGATAATCTCATCATTAAGATAGTAGCTGTTTACATAAGTGTTTTCCAGCCCATTTTTGCTGACAAGGTCTGTTATCGCTGTCTTTAATGTGCTGTCGGAAGACAGGAGGTATATCGATTCACCTTTTATGGGCAGTATGTTTTTGAATGCGAAATCCAGGCTGTTGTAAACAGTTGAAATGAAAGCAGATTCCTCGTCACTTATGTAAGAGCTGGCAACACCTGCTTTCAGCATGAATATTCCGCCCGGTCTCAGTATTTCTTTTATGTCAAGAAAATATTCCTTTGTGTAAAAACGGTTTGTCACAATGTTGTCGGGTTCTGTAAGGAGAGATATTATTACATCGTATTTCCTGTCGGTCTTCCTGATATAACTGAAAGCATCATCGTTCACTATCCTCACATCCACTCCCGGATATTCCATGGTGCTGTCGCGCGTCAGGGCAAGCAGTTCAGGATCCCGTTCGAGATAGCTGACTGTTTTTACTCCTTTGTACTTGAGTACTTCACGAATATGCTTGCTGCTTCCTCCTGAAATGATCAGTACATCCCGGGGCTCATCATGCTGCAACATGGCATAGTGGATGTTTTCTTCCCTCTGCTTCTCATCCTGTTCGTAATCAATCAGCCTGTGATCATAAAAAATGCTCCTTTCGCCCTGGTAGTCTCCTATCGCAATATTGCCATATTTGGAGTCTCTACTCTCAATGACCTTTACACTGCCGAGTAGGATATTCCTGATATGGGTGTCAGGCTCAAAAACTATTACGGCAAGCATGCCGGCCAGTATAATCAGGATGCCAGGGATGTGGAACACGGAGACCTGAACCAGCAGGAAAGGGATATAGTACATGAAGATCGCGAGGAATAATATCTGGAAGTTGCCAAGTATATTACCGGTGAGTAAGGTAACCATGATACCCGCAAACATACTTCCTGCCGTTTCTATGGCAAATGAATTACCGGGGACCAGTGATGTATCCCTTGCGGCATTATATGATAGAACCACAAAGAGGTAGCCTGACAAAAGGCAGAAAGGTATGAGCGACAGGCCGCATATTATGAGTGAATATATAATCCCCGGTGTTACTCCTTCTTCAAGCAGTATCCTGGAGAATAATATGTAGATTGCAAACGACATAACACTGGTGAGGGGCAGGATAGCCATCAATGTAATTGTTTTTGGACGGCTGGCATTTCCTGCCAGTTTTGCTCCCAGGGCTGAAATAATTATCCAGAATGCAAATACCGCTCCTGCCGCTATTTCATACCCACCGGAAAGGTTCAGTATCTCCCTCAGGAAGATAACCTGCATGGTACCGGTCATAAAACCGAGCAGGAGCAGTATCAGTCTGAAATTAATGGCAGGTGTATCCTTCCCGCCGGGGACCGCCAGGGTGTTTTCACGATCGCGACTTCCCTTCAGTATGCCTTTGTAATAAGACAAATTCCATGTAAGGTGTATTATGGCACAGGCCGACATGGCGACGCCAAAATTGACATGCCATTGGAGTATCTTCTCTACGCCGGCGACATTCCACTTATAATTGGATTGAAGTGCAAGAAAAATGCCTGCCGCGGCTACAATAACAAAGGTGAGGAAGAGGATAATATTCCAGAAGGCCATATGATCCCTTCTTGTAATAATGCCTGATCTGGATCCTGCCAGGGTAAGCAGATACACTATCAGGGAAATAATGCCTGTTATTATGACATGATACATAAAATTTTATTCCTCCCCGAAAACAAAGGCTTCGTAAACATAAATTTCCGCATCTTTCCAGCCTGTCCACCCCAGACCTGCCTTGTCACGCGATATATGTCCCAGGAAATCGCTAAGGGTCCAGTCCCTCCTGTCTGCAACCTGGGGAAGAAAGGTCCCTGAGCGGGTGCCCTTTTTAATGTATACACCATGCTTTCCCAGAATTATTTCTTCTATGCTGCTGATCTTCCTGAGCGGACTAAGGACTGATATTTCAATACTGATTTTTTCAAATTCGTCCCTGCTCAGGGGGCTGAAGCGGGGATCCATGAATGCTGCTTCACGGGCCATTGACCCCACGGTCTTGTAGAGGGGTGCAGAAGGCATGAAGCAACCTATGCAGCCTCTTAACTGCCCGTCAATGTTAAGCGTCACAAAGGCTCCCAGTTCACTCAGCAGGGCAGGGGATAACTCTGTTTTGCCGGAGTCCGTGGATTTTTCTTTCTGCAGGTGAGACCATATTGATTGCCTGGCTATTTCGATAAGACTTATTTGATCATTATGGCTGATACTGAAATCCAGCCTGTCCCCGGTGGTATTATTATTTCCATCACTCTCCCCTAGTGCACCATTCCTGTCATTTCTCTCCCCGTTGGAATTGTTCTTTGCGGCACTATTTTTTCTCCCCCCTCCGGGCTGGTTTTTTTCTACCAGGGCGAGTGAATGATAACCCACCACACCCGATTTATCTCCCATATTGCTGTGCCCTGAATTCTCGTACAGGATATGCATGAATTCCAGACCCGGCTCTTTCCTGGCAAGGTGGAGAAGGACAAGCCCGGATGTCCATCCACACATGCTCGTGGCCAGACCCTTGATTTTCATATCCGAGTTTTTTCTCAGTCTTTCCAGGAAGCTATCAGGATCTCCCGTCATCAGGGCTTCTGCAGTAAGCTTATCTATCTTTAATGCATCTTCAAATGATGGATAATGACTGAAGTCACTGCTGATGACAAAGAGGTTGTCAGCGGTGAAATAGGGTAAGAGTGCTTCCGCCAGTTCCCCGCATATTTTGCTGTTTTGTGTGCCAAGGATGATTGGTACAATCTGTATATCATTACCAAGGTGATATTGCAGGAAGGGCAGCTGCACTTCCAGGCTGTGTTCGCTGATGTGCGCCGATCTTCTGAAAGAAAAAAAATCAGAGCTCTCTGTAAGCGATTTTGCAAGCTTTGTATTAACCGCCACTGTCCCCAGCGGTGTCCTGTAATTACCGTCAGTATAGACAGATGCACCGGTAAAAGAGACCCTGTGGCTGGAACCAATAAGGAAGATATTATCATAGCCCGAACCGGGAGCTATGCATCCCACAGCGGAAGCAGCCACGGTGCCGGAGAATACATAGCCTGCATGCGGTGATATTATGGCCCTGACCCTATCGTCCTGGTCAGGCCCCGTGGAAGCCTTGCCTGCGGCATCCCTGAAATAGTGTTCAAGCTGCCTCTTCAATTCTGCTTTTCCCGCCGGGTAGAACGATCCTGCAACTACAGGGTCCCTGTCATGCTCCTGCGTCTGGCCAAAAATATTCATGGTCATAAATATCATTATCAGAAATCCATAAATGGTTTTCATCGGTTATTAAAATAATAAGGGATAATAAAATTAAGCAAAGAGAAGGAGAAAATAGAAGATTCTTCGAGGTATTTATCAAAAGGGACTTAAGGATTCTAATCAGAGAAGAATAAGTCTTTCCTTCAGAATGGTACCGTCATCATCAATTCCTAATATTTTGGTACCCAGGCTGACGGTTGCATCATTGATCACTTTCAGGATCATGGAAATGGCATCCTGCATGTCCTCGTCATCCATCTCGTCATATTCCTCGATATGAAAGTAAATATTTATTGTAAGAAGCTTTTCGCGGTCGTCTATCCTGGACAGGACTTTCACCATTCGTGCCATCCATATCGATGAGGCAGTATTGAAATAACTTAAATTAAAATGAAGATAGGTTTTTTCGGGTGGTTGCTTGATGTATTCCTTCAGCCATTCAATAATTGGTTCGTATAGCTTGGTCGCGTTTTCCGGAATGGATTTGCCTTTGAGGACAAGCATGCCTTCGTCAGGATCAAAATCAATTTCAGGTGAATTTGCGGATTCTGGAATGTGTAGCTTAGTAATCTTCATCTTGTCAGTCTCAACGAAATATTAGTTGGTTTGTTTCAAAATTATTTCTTTTTTTTATTACATGCCTTACTGTTCGTCAAAAAATATATGCCGTCTGTCAAATAGAATCAGCCTTTGGTATAAACTGCAATTTCCGGAGCTCTTATATTTCAAGAATGAGTAAGCTAAAATGTATTATCTTTGCTCGCTGATAACAGTGATTGAGATGGAAAAGCTGGTGGAAAAGAACATAGTTAATGCAATGGCCGAATTGTACGGTCATGATATTGATGTTGCAGATGTGCAGATTCAACCCACCAGGAAAGAGTTTGAAGGGGATATTACCCTGGTGGTTTTTCCACTGCTCAGATACTCCGGCAAATCACCTGAAGATACTGCCGCTGAGCTTGGCAGATACATAATTAATTCAAACGCCGGGATAATTTCCTATAATGTGATTAAGGGCTTTCTGAACATGAAGGTCAGCCATTCAGCATGGCTTGATGAATTTATCAGGCTATGGGCCGACAGGATAGTAAGCAGATTCGACAGCAGCCAGGGTAAAACCATCCTTATTGAATATTCATCACCCAATACAAACAAGCCCCTGCACCTGGGGCATATAAGAAATAATCTACTGGGTTTTTCCCTTTCACGGATTCTTAGTGCGTGCGGCCACAGGGTTTATAAAACCAATATAGTTAACGACAGGGGTATACACATATGCAAATCAATGCTGGCCTGGCAACTATTCGGCGAAGGAAAAACTCCATCGGATACAGGGATGAAGGGTGATCATTTTGTTGGAAAATACTATGTTGAGTTTGAAAAGGCCTATAAAAAGGAAATAAGTGAACTCATGTCTGAAGGTCTCACCGCCGGGGAAGCCTCCGGGCGCTCAAAGCTGATGGCAGGGGCCAGGGAAATGTTAAGGAAATGGGAAGCGGGTGACAGTGATACGGTTGAGCTATGGAAGAGGATGAATGGCTGGGTGTACGAGGGCTTTGACCTGACATATGAAGCCCTCGGGGTTGATTTTGACAGGATATATTATGAATCGGATACCTATAAGCCCGGACGGGAGATTGTTATGGAAGGTCTTGAAAAGGGCATATTCTACAGGAAAGAGGATGGATCGGTCTGGGTGAACCTTGCATCTGACAGCCTGGATGAAAAATTATTGCTGAGAGCCGATGGTACGGCTGTCTATATTACCCAGGACCTGGGCACCGCAGTGCAGAGATATAAAGACTTTAAATTTGATCAGCAATACTATGTTGTTGGTAATGAGCAAAATTATCATTTCCAGGTCCTCAAGTTAATACTTGAGAAACTGGGCTATGAGTGGGCCTCTGGTATTCACCATTTTTCCTATGGCATGGTAAACCTTCCCGAAGGTAAAATGAAATCAAGGGAAGGAAAGGTTGTTGATGCAGATGATCTTATCGATACCATGATAATCACCGCACGGGAGATGTCGGATGAGCTGGGCAAGCTGCATGATTACGGGGATGAAGAAAAGAGTAAAATACACCGTAAGATCGGAATGGCTGCATTGAAATATTTTATTCTCAAGGTCGACCCGCGTAAGAATATGATGTTCAACCCCAGGGAATCTATCGACTTTAACGGCCGGACAGGCCCATTTATCCAGTACACCTATGCAAGGATCCGTTCACTGATGAGGCTGGCAGCAGAAAAGGGCTATACAGTAAGGGATATTGACTCTGACGTGCTAATAAATGAGAAAGAGACAGAACTGGTAAAACTTCTGAGACAGTATGAAGATGTTGTCAGCGAAGCTGCAGCTTTGCTGAATCCTTCTGTTATCGCTAATTATGCATATGACCTGGCAAGGGAATTTAACCAGTTTTACCATGATTATACCATCCTTGGAGAGAAAGTGCCGGAACTGAGAAACTTCAGGATAGCATTATCTGAATATACCGGTGAAATAATCTGCAGGTCAATGAACCTGCTGGGTATTGAAATGCCTGAGAGAATGTAATATTATTGATATATTTGAAGTAGTTTAGTGTATAGAAAGATAAAGAGTGATGTTTGAAAATTTAACTGACAGGCTGGAGAGATCATTTCAAATGCTTAAGGGGCAGGGAAGGATAACCGAGATCAATATTGCGGAAACCCTGAAGGATGTACGGCGTGCCCTGCTGGATGCTGATGTTAACTATAAAATAGCCAAGACTTTTACCGATACCGTAAAGGAGAAGGCACTGGGACAGAATGTACTCAATGCCGTTAAACCATCACAGATGATGGTGAAAATTGTTCATGATGAGCTGGCCGGCCTTATGGGGGGAGAGAAAGCTGATATTAACCTGAAAGGTAACCCCTGTATCATCCTGGTGGCCGGATTACAGGGTTCGGGTAAGACCACTTTCTGTGCCAAGCTGGCACGCATGCTTAAAAGCAAGAACGGTAAAAACCCGATGATGGTGGCTGGCGACGTTTACAGGCCTGCCGCTATTGAACAGCTGAAAGTGCTGGGAGAACAGATTAGTGTGCCGGTTTATACTGAGGAAGGTAACAAAGACCCGGTTAAAATAGTTAAGAGGGCGGTCAGGGAAGCTAAAAACTCGGGAATCGACCTGCTGATAATAGATACGGCCGGGCGCCTGGCTATTGACCAGCAGATGATGGATGAGATAGCCTCCGTCAAGCAGGCAGTTGACCCGCATGAAATATTGTTTGTGGTTGATTCAATGACAGGACAGGATGCTGTGAATACAGCCAAAGAATTTAATGAGCGACTTGATTTTGACGGGGTTGTGCTGACCAAGCTGGATGGCGACACCAGGGGAGGGGCCGCACTGTCAATAAAGGGTGTGGTTAATAAGCCGATAAAATTCATAGGATCGGGGGAAAAACTCGACGCTATCGAGCTCTTTTACCCCGACAGGATGGCCGACAGGATACTGGGAATGGGCGATATAGTATCACTTGTTGAAAAAGCACAGGAACAGTACGACGAACGTGAGGCTGCCCTGATGAAAAAGAAAATTGCCAAAAACCAGTTCGATTTTAATGACTTTATCTCCCAGATTAAGCAGATCAAGAAAATGGGTAATGTCAAAGACCTTATGTCAATGATACCCGGTGCCGGCAAAGCAATAAAAAACCTCGATATCGATGACGATGCATTTAAAGGTATTGAGGCAATAATCCAGAGTATGACTCCTGTCGAGAGGTCAAATCCCATGATTATAAATGGCAGCCGCAGGAAAAGAATAGCTTCTGGCTCCGGTACAAGCGTCCAGGAGGTTAACCAGTTGCTCAAACAGTTCAACGATACACGGAAAATGATGAAGGCAGTGTCCGGCAAGGGAGGGATGTCTCAACTTTCAAATATGCTACGAACCAAATAAATTTCTATTATGTATACACTGATCGACGGAAAAAAAATATCCTCTGATATCAAGCTTGAGATTGCAGAGGAAGTAAAAAAATTTAAGGAAGACACAGGTAAAGTGCCCCACCTGGCAGCAGTGCTGGTTGGTAATGACGGGGCCAGTGAGACCTATGTGTCACACAAGGTTAAAGCATGTGAGCAGGTGGGCTTCAAATCAACCCTTATCCGTATGGATGACAGCGTTAGCGAAGATGAGTTGCTTGACAAAGTGGCTGAACTGAACGCTGATAATGATATCAATGGATTCATAGTGCAGCTGCCCCTGCCTGACCATATATCGGAAGATAAGGTTATTGAAGCCATTGATCCGGCCAAGGATGTTGATGGCTTTCACCCGGTGAACCTTGGTAAGATGACAATAGGACTGCCTTCATTTGTCCCGGCTACACCGGCGGGCATCATGGAGCTGATAAAAAGATATAAAATCGAAACATCAGGTAAAAACTGTGTTGTTATTGGCAGGAGCAATATAGTGGGTAGACCCGTTAGCATACTCCTTTCCAAAAAGGGAGTGGATGCCACTGTCACACTTGTCCACAGCCGTACAAAAAACCTGGAAGAAGTAGTACGCAGAGCTGACCTCATAATAGCAGCAATTGGGATCCCCGGGTTTGTCAAGGCAGACATGGTGTCGGATGGAGCCGTTATTATCGATGTTGGAACAACAAGGGTTAAATCCGATAAAACAAAATCAGGATGGAAACTTAAGGGTGA
>JBNJHQ010000058.1:0-13581 GCA_051748705.1 Bacteroidota bacterium
CGATAACTTCAGCACATCAAAGGCCTTTCTTATAGCTTTTGCCCTTAGCTTTTCAAGTACTGTGTTCGCAGTCAAAGTGCTGGATGACAGGGGTGAAAGTACATCGCTGCACGGCACAACTGCCATAGCAGTACTTATAATACAGGACCTGATGGCGGTTATTTTCCTGGTGGCCACTTCTGACGATCTACCCAGCGCCTGGGTTTTTGCCATACCCTTTATACTGTTGATGATCAAGCCAATTATTTTCTTGATCTACAAGAGAATAGGTCATGGCGAGCTCCTTATTCTCTTTGGTTTTTTTCTTGCCCTGATTCCAGGTGCGGAATTGTTCAAGATGGTGGGACTTAAACCTGATCTTGGTGCTCTGCTTATGGGTATGCTGATTTCAAAGCATCCCAAATCCAGGGAGATGTATGAACTGTTAATCCATTTCAAGGATTTTTTCCTTATTGGTTTTTTCCTGTCAATAGGGCTGTCAGTTACCCCTACCCTTGACATACTGATTATTTCATTATGCATATCCTTTGCCATCAATTTTAAGGTTATACTATATTTTCTTGTTTTTACAAAATTCGGCTTAAGGGCTCTAACATCTTATTTTACCTCACTCAGCCTCGCCAATTATTCCGAATTCGGGCTGATAGTAGCCTCGGTGGCCTATGCCAACGGCTGGCTTCCAAATGAGTGGCTTGGAGTTATAGCAATAGCCCTGGCGATAAGTTTTGTGATTTCATCACCCCTGAACACCTATTCGCATAGAATATTCAGCCGCATAAGGTCCTACCTCCTGAAATTCGAAACCCCACACAGGCTGTTGTATGACAGGACCATTGACATAGGTAATGCAGAAGTATTGATTTTTGGAATGGGCATACTCGGTGAAGCTGTATATGACCAGCTTAAAAATGTATACGGTCAAAAAGTACTGGCCCTGGATTATAATCCCGATATTGTAGAGAAACACCGCCTGCAGGGGAGGAATGTAATACAGGATGACGCAACGGATATTGAGTTCTGGGAAAGAGTGGATAAAATGAATAAAGGTAAAGAGCAGGTGAAAATGGTAGTGCTTTGCATGGACGACCACAAATCAAACATTCATGCAATCAAAGAACTGAAATCAATAAACTACAGGGGGAAAATTGCAGCCACCGTAAGGCATGAAGATGATATAAGAGCCCTGCAGAAGCTCGGAGTAGATGCAGTATATAATATTTTTGCCGAAGCCGGTGTAGGACTGGCCGACCATATTTGTTCGGATAATAACGATAACGAAGACCAGAAGCACTGAAAGCAGGACCGCAAATATGGTTCCTGGGGCAAGTCCCTCAACAGATTTAAAGCTTCCCTGAGTATACAGGTGAGATCATGCACAAACTGCCGGATTAAATTAATATTGACTTTGGTGTTTTCGAAAATACTTAGTACTTTTGCAACGCCTTTTAAAAAAGGACACGGAGATTCAGTAGCTCAGTTGGTAGAGCACATCCCTTTTAAGGATGGGGTCCTGGGTTCGAGACCCAGCTGAATCACCTCAAAGGCCCGCTGTAAAGCGGGTCTTTTTTTTGGGGGACTCTCCCCGCCCGCTGTAAAGCGGGTCTTTTTTTGGGTCTCTCCCCGCATTATTTTAATCCTCGGAGACTTCCATAAGGAGGTCCCTGTAAGTTGAGAAGATTCTTGATTTGGAAAGGAAGCCAACGTACCTGCCACCGTCGAGCACGGGCAGGTTCCATGCCCCGGTCTTATTGAAGGTTTCCATTACGCTGTCAACCTTTTCACTTTTATCTATATATGAGGGGGGCATAACCATCAGGTCACTTACTATGGTATCATCGTAAATGCCGGTATCAAACATTATATCCCGTACATCATCGAGCAATACCACTCCTTCAAGCACGCCCGTTTCATCCACTACAGGAAATATATTCCTTTTGGATGCGGATATTGCTTTAACCAGGTCTCCAAGGGTATCTCCCGATCTCACAGTAATAAGATCTGTTTCTATCTCTTTTGTCCAGTCCATTCGCGTCAGTACGGCCCTGTCCTTGTGATGTGTGATCAGCTCGCCCCTTCGTGCCAGCCGCTTGTGATAGAGTGAATGTTTTTCAAATCGCATCACGCTTATATAGGAAATTGTGGAAGTTATTATAAGCGGTACAAGAAGGCCATAACCTCCTGTTATCTCGGCAATGAGGAATATTGCTGTCAATGGGGCATGCATTATACCTGCCATTGCCCCGGCCATACCCGCGAGTGTGAAGCTGCTCTCAGGGAGGGAATAATCCCCCACTGTATTCACCAGCCTTGACATAAAGAACCCGCTTACCCCTCCAATGAACAGTGAAGGGGCAAAAATACCACCCACACCGCCGGCTCCGTTGGTGGAACTGCTGGCTACGACCTTGAAAAGAACCAGGGCCAGGAGGAAAACAAGAAGAACCCAGGCCCTGTTGCTCATTCCGCCAAAAAAGCTATTCTCAAAAAGTGATGAAATATCTCCGTTGAGCAGATTACTGATAGTATTATATCCTTCACCATAGAGAGGAGGCAGCAGCAGTATGAGTATACCCAGCACGATACCACCGCTTAATAGCCTGATGTATTTGTTTTTTACTTTCTCATACTGGCTTTCGATGTACATTGTTGCCCTGGTGAAATAGACTGACAAGAGGGCTGTACCAATACCCAGGATGATGTACCATGGAATATTTCCCAGGGAAAATGATTCATGCAGCGCAAAGGTAAAGAGTACATCTTTTCCCATGAGGAAATATGCTACGGTGGCTGCCGTTACAGATGATATCAGCAGGGGAACAATCGATGAAATTGTAAGGTCAAGCATGAGTATCTCCAGGGTAAAAACTATCCCTGCTATGGGTGCCTTGAATATTCCTGCCACAGCCCCTGCGGCTCCACAAGCTACAAGGAGTGTGATATTCCTGTAGTTCATCTTCATCAGACGACCTATATTGGAACCAATGGATGCTCCTGTAAGCACCACCGGAGCCTCCGCTCCCACCGAGCCCCCGAAACCTATTGTAAATGTACTGGCTACCATGGACGACCAGTTATTGTGAGGCCTGATCCGGCTGTTATTTTTCGATATCGAATACAATATCTTGCTTACCCCGTGATTTATGTCATCACGCACTATATAACGTACAAAGATCACTGCCAGGAACATACCTGCCAGGGGGTAAGCGAGGTAAAGATAACCGACACTGTCAGTCCTGAACCACAGGGTCAGTAATTGCTCTGTGTAATGTATTGCATTCTTCAGTAATACTGCTGCCAGGGCACTGAGCATTCCCGTAACAAAACTGAGAATATAAAGGAAGCGCCGCTGGTCAATATTCCGGGCGCGCCACTTTAAAAATTTCCTTATTAGCACTGAAAAGCCCTGCATGCATTAAAATAATTTATCTATTCTTCCATAAAGTTGCGTATCATTGACCTGTATTTTGAAAACACATTGGCCCTGGACACAAAACCTACATACCTGCCCTCATCAAGCACAGGGAGATTATAGTGTGATGAGGTCTGGAATTTGTATGCCACATCTTCCATTGATTCATAAAGTGAGACCGTTGGCTCAGGCATAAACATCAATTCACTAACGTAAATATTATCATATAGTTCCGGTTTAAAAACAAGGTGACGGATATCGTTTTCCCAGACCACACCCAGGAATTTGTTATCATCATCAACCACCGGGAATACATTTCTCGACGACCGGGAAATTACATTCACCAGTTCGCCCAGTGATGCGCCCGGAGAAATGGTGCTGAAATTAGTCTCTATAAGACTGGAGACATCCATCAGTGAAAGAGCTGCCTTATCCTTGTCATGGGTAATAAGTTGTCCCCGCTGTGCCAGCTGGTATGTATATACTGAATTCTTAACAAATATCTTCACTGTTGCATATGAAATGGTGGAAGTTATCATAAGGGGGATAAACAATTCGTAGCCCCCTGTAATCTCCGCTATAAGGAATATTGATGTAAAAGGAGCGTGTATTACACCTGCAATCATTCCGGCCATGGCTACAAGAACATAATTGCTTATCTCAACCTCGAAACCCAGATAATTCAGTACAAGTCCAAAGAGTAATCCTGCATGTGCACCGGTGAAGAGTGAGGGAGCAAAAATACCTCCCACCCCGCCACTTCCGAAGGTTATAGAAGTGGCAATAACCTTTAACACTATGATCATTGTCAGGACCAGCAACATAACCAGCAGGCTGTTTTTATAGTCATAGTAGAGCGACTCCGTAAACAGGTATTCATACTGGCCTGCAAGCGCACTGTTTATCCCTTCATAACCCTCACCGAAGAGAGCCGGGAGAATAAAGATAATAACACCCAGGAGAACACCGCCATACAGTAACCTGTGCCACCATATTTTTATATTCTGGAACTTCTCAGCCACAAAAACATAAATACGGTTGAAATAGACTGATATGAGTCCCGTAAAGATACCAAGAAGTATATAATAAGGTGCATGTCCGACCATGAACCCTTCTTTTAAAGTAAAGGCATAGAGGAAGTTCTGCCCCATGAAAACATAGGAAGTCAGTACCGCCGACACACTTGATATTAGCAGGGGCACCATTGAAGCCATTGACAGGTTAAGCATAATTACTTCAAGAGCAAATGCTATGGCCGCTACGGGGGCTTTGAAAATAGATGCCATGGCAGCTGCTGAAGCACATCCAAGCAGGGTCATTATCTGCTTGTAGCTCAGCCGTAGTTTCATTCCCAGGTTGGATCCAATAGCCGCTCCTGTTGCCACGGTGGGACCCTCCAGTCCGACTGAACCCCCAAAACCCACAGTGAGGGCACTGGAGATGATGGATGAATACATGTTATGCCCCTTAATACGCCCGCTGGTACGTGAGATGGCAAAAAGCACCCCGGGGATGCCGTGACCCACTTCCTGTCTCAAAATGTACCTTGTGAATATTACTGTGGCCAGCACTCCCAGCACAGGCAAATAGAGAAAGGAACTATTGTAATGCTCAAGGTTAAAGCCCAGGGTAAGGAGCCTCTGGATGTAGAGGACCAGGCTTTTAATGATGACTGCTGCCAGACCGGCTGAAATTCCGATGACAACGCTAAGTATGAGCATAAAGGCCCTGTCACCTATATGTCTTTTCCTCCAGATCAGGAAGTTGTCTATCGCAGCTCTTTTTGCCATAAATGCAAATATAAAAACAATAACAACCTGAAATGCCTGTTTTTTAATTAAGTTTGCATTTAAGGATGCGGAATGAGAATTTTCACTTTTGTATTAATATGTCTTTTGTCTTTCAGCGCTTACCTGCCTGCCCAGGAATCAGAGGTGCCTGAGCCTCCTGTTCTTGACCTGGTAAGTGTGGATCCTTTTACCGGTCATACATCCCTGTACTGGTCGCCCAGCACTTCTCCGAATGTTGCAGGCTACATTATATACCGTTTCATCAATAATGAAGGCTATTCCATTGATACTGTCTTCTCGCCCTATGTGAATTCCTACATAAACACCGGTTCAAATGCTGCCTTCTTCTCTGAAAATTATGTTATCAATGCTTTTGATTCAGTATATTATTCCGATCCTTCTTCTCCCAATACAAGCCCCTTTTCCAATCCACTCAATACAATTTACCTGGAAGCAGCCATAGATAGCTGTATGCACAGGATTGAGCTGTCATGGAATCCTTATCTTACTGATTCTCCGGCAGTGGATGAATACCGTGTTTATTTTTCCAGGGATGGTTCTGCTTACCAGCTTGAAGGGACAACAGCCGATACAGTTTTAAGTATCGAGTCCTTCGAATCATATTCAGAATACTGCTTCTATGTTGAATCTCTCCTTTCAAACGGAACATCTTCACTGTCGAATCTCTTCTGCATAGACACTGACATACCTGCCCCACCCGGGTGGATAAATGCAAATTACGCAAGTTATAACGACGACGGTTCCGTGCAGCTGTCATTCACCGTTGATCCTGAAAATGAATACAACACCTACCGGATAGAGAGGAGTCTGGATAGCCTGTCAGGTTTTGAAAACATACAGGAAATCGATAATAATTCCGGTTTTATTGAGTACACTGACCGGTCGCCACCGGAAGGGATTATATACTACAGGCTTGCCTCACTGAACAACTGTGGGGAAACCATAGTCTATTCAAATATTGCATCCACAATTAAGCTTGACCTTGAGCTGGAGGGTGACCTTGTCAGGCTGAACTGGAACAATTATTACAGGTGGCGCGGAGGTGTGTTTTCATACAGGATCTTCAGGAATAAAAGCGGGTTCTTTGAAGAGATAGGATCGCTGAGCGGCACTGACACCTTATATACGGATGATCTGAGGACATTCATGCATGAAACAGGCAACTTAGATATATGCTACAGGATTGTTGCAGAAGAGGACTTCAACCCATATTACAATGCCGCCACAAGCATCTCGGATACAAAATGCATTGAACAGCCTGTGAAAATTTATGTTCCGAATGCATTCACACCGGATGGCAACCTGGTAAATGATGTTTTTAAACCTGTCCTTTCCTTTACCCCTGTAAGATACAGAATGATAATCAATAACAGGTCGGGGGTCACCCTTTTCACCACAAATGATCACCTCGAGGGATGGAACGGGATGTCAGGCAGCAGGAAACTGCCGGAAGATGTTTATATCTGGTTTATTGAAGCAGAAACACCTGACGGAAAAACAATTAGCAGAACAGGCACCGTGACTATAATTTTTAATCAATAAGCCACTTTATAGGTTTATAATGAGCTTTATATTCGCTATATTTGCATCTGGGCGTTTGCTAAGAGATTATGGGGAACAAGAAAATATTTACAGAGGAAGATCTCGCACTGATCAATAAAGAGTTTAATGCATTAAAAGACAATCTCGTAAGGTGTAATACACCCGAATGTATTGAGCTTGTCACCAGGGCATTTAAGCTTGCGAACAAGGCCCATATGAATATGAGGAGAAGATCAGGTGAGCCTTATGTTATACATCCAATAGAGGTGGCAAAAATAGTTAACACCGAGCTTGGCCTTGGGGCAAAATCTATTGCTGCAGCTCTCCTTCACGATGTTGTTGAAGATACTGATTATACCCTGGAGGATATTGAAAAGCACTTCGGGCAGAAGATTGCATCTATCATTGATGGTCTGACAAAAATATCGGGCAATTATGATAACAGGAATACCTCACAGCAGGCTGAGAATTTCAGGAAGATGCTCCTGACCCTGTCCGATGATATAAGGGTCATACTGATTAAGACGGCTGACCGGCTGCATAACATGCGCACCCTGGATTCACTGCCTGAAAGGAAAAAAATGAAGGTTGCTGGCGAAACAATATACCTCTATGCCCCACTGGCACACCGCCTGGGACTTTTCGCCATTAAAACCGAGCTGGAAGACCTGAGCCTTAAATACCGGCACCCGAAGATATTCGATGAAATAAGCCGGAAACTAAAGCATAGTGAGAAAAGGAACCAGGCCATGATCAACAGGTTCTCCCTTCCCATAATTGCCCGCCTGGAGGCCGAAAACCTGGAATTTGATATAACCGGCAGGCCGAAGTCCATATATTCAATATGGAAAAAAATGCAGACAAAGAATGTCCCTTTCGAAGAAATATACGACATACTTGCTGTAAGGATAATCTTTGAACCTATTAAGGGAGTATCCGAAAAAACAACATGCTGGAATATCTATTCGATAATAACCGACATATACATGCCCAAGCCTGACAGGCTGCGCGACTGGGTAAGCCGGCCAAAAGCAAACGGCTATGAAGCACTGCACCTGACCGTTATGGACCCCCACGGAAGATGGGTGGAAGTCCAGATCAGAAGTAACCGAATGGACGAATTTGCGGAGAGAGGCTATGCTGCGCACTGGAAATACAAGGGAGATAATACACAGGAAAGCGAACTGGATAAATGGATCAAGAAGATCCGTGAAATGCTCGAAAGCCCTAATAGTGACCCTATTGAGTTCCTGGATGAATTTAAGATGAACCTCTTCTCTTCAGAAATAATGGTGTTTACACCCAAGGGAAATATTATAACACTGCCAAAAGGGGCAACAGCTCTTGATTTTGCCTACGAGATACATACTGAAATAGGAAACAGCGCAATAGGTGCAAAAATTAATTATAAGCTGCAGACACTCAACACTACCCTTCAGAGCGGCGACCAGGTTGAAATTATTACCAGCGATAAAGCCAAACCTGTCAAGGAATGGCTCGATTATGTCACGGTGGCAAAAGCAAAATCGGCCATCAAACATTCTTTGAGATCGGAGATAAGAGAACTGAAGGAAAAGGGTAAAGAAATGCTTGAAGAAAGGCTGAGAGAACTCAAGGTAACCCATAATTCCGAAGTATATAACAAACTGCTGCCCGGATACGACTGCATCAGCAGGGATGAGCTGTATACAAAAATTGCCAACGGCACCATCAGCCTTGACAATATCAAGAAAATATTGAAAAAGAATCCCAGCAGCAGGATCATCAAATACTGGGAACTCCGGATGCCGGGTTCACAAAAGGAGGCAAAGAAAAGCACAGAAACAGGGCAAAGTAAAATAGATACAAAAGTGCCCTACCTTATCAGGGAAAGTGTGGATGAACTGAAGCCTGATTATGAAATTGCAAAGTGTTGTAAACCAATTCCGGGAGATGAAGTAGTGGGTTATATAGCATCCGATGATAAAATTATCATCCACAAACCCAAATGCCCGGTGGCAGTGCGACTGATGTCAAGTGAGGGGAACAGGCTGATCGAAGTAAAATGGACCATCCATAAAATGGTATCATTCCTTGCGCAGATTCACCTTGAAGGAATAGACAGGATAGGTGTGGTGAGTGATATAACTAACATTATATCACGTGAACTCAGTGTAAATATGAGAAATATTACAATTACCGTTAATGACGGTATCTTTGAAGGAACCATTGATGTATATGTACATCATACCAAAGACCTTAATAACCTGATAATGAAGCTTGTGAACATTGAAGGGGTAGACAGGGTAAAAAGGGTTGAAACTTTTAATTAAAGGATGAAAACAGGATCCCGGGAGAATAGTTTTTATATTGGAGAAAAATAATTTAATTTCGTTATATTAATCTGGTTTAAATATGGTTAACGAAGAAACCAAAAAAACCGTAAAACAGATATTTACAACATATCTGGAAAAAAAGGGGCACCGTAAAACACCTGAGCGCTTTGCCATCCTGGATGAGATATATTCCAGATCGGGGCATTTTGATATCGAATCGCTCTATATTTTTATGAAAAATAAAAATTACAGGGTCAGCAGGGCCACATTGTATAATACCATTGAACTTCTGCTCGACTGCAACCTGGTGGTAAAGCATCAGTTCGGAAAGAACATTGCACAATTTGAAAAAGCACATAATTGTCGCCAGCATGATCATCTGATTGATACTGAAACAGGCAAAGTTATTGAGTTCTGTGATCCAAGAATACATGAAATTATCAGAACAGCATGTGAACTGAATGACTTCAGTCCGCTTTATCACTCCCTTTATATCTACGGCAAGAGCAAGAAAAAAGATGATGCTTAATATCTGGGCTAATATTTAGATACTATGAGAAACAGGCAGGTTCAAATCGTAATATTATGCTTGTTAACCCTCATTTACGCCTGTGAAAGAGACAGGGAATTTGACCATGACCATCTTGTAGATTATGTTCTTCTCCGCACTTATACCCCTTCAAACATTATCAACACCATGGAAGCGCTTCAGAGTATATACCCCGGTATATCTGAGCTTGCCGACAACATCGAATATGGAATAAGAGTGTACTCTATAAGCTATAAAAGCTCTTTCCAGGGAAAGGAGATTCTTGCCACCGGTCTCCTGAGCATACCGGATGTGGCGGGATCATTCCCTGTTATCTCTTACCAGAATGGAACAAACACCTGTCATTCAAATGCCCCCAGTGCCAACCATAATAATCTGTTGTACTCCCTCCTCAACATGAACTCGGGTGCGGGTTTTATTATTCTGATGCCCGATTATGTCGGATTTGGTGGTTCAGATGAATATCTCCATCCCTATTACGATACCGAATCCAGCAACCATGTCATCAGGGATATGATCCTTGCTGCCGGCGAATTTACAGATTACACAGAGGGCATAGAGGTAAACGGTGAGCTGTTCCTGATGGGATATTCACAAGGGGGCTGGGCAAGCCTTGCCGCCCTGAAGGATATGGAAAATTATCCTCCCGGGGATTACAGACTACAGGCTGCCAGCTGTGGTGCAGGGGCTTATGACCTGATCGATTTTACCCACTACCTCCTTGAGCTTGAAACATATCCCAATCCTTTCTACCTGCCTTATTATATTGAATCGAGACGACAGAACGGGGTCATTGATGATCCCCTTGACAGCTTCTTCAAGGAACCCTATGCCTCAGCAATTCCCTCCCTCTTTGACGGATCATTGTGTAACGCGGAGATTAACTCACAGCTAACAACGGATTTGTATGAGCTGTTAACTGAAGACCTGATAAATGGCTTTGACACAAATGATGACTTCACAGCTCTGAGAAGTGAATTGTTGTCGAGCAGCATTACACCGTGGAAAGTAAACACACCGGTTTTGTTGACACACAGTAATGGTGACCAGTCAGTGCCCATTGAACAATCACTGAATATTTACGAGGGTCTGCTTACGGCAGGTACTGACGAAAGCAACATTGACTTTACTGAGCTGGATGGGATGCTCCACAATGAAGCCATCATTCCCTGGGGGATAAATACTTTAACTTGGTTTATTGACAGATAGAAAAGAGACTGTGAACCGTATACCGGCCTGAATATGAAGCAAGTTATTAATGCTTACACAGCGCCCAGTCAAAAGACCCGGTTGATTTATCAACAAGATACCATACTTGTCGGCTTTAAGAAAAATAATTAGTAATTTTCGATGTTTTATGATTAATTACGATCCGTATGGGAGAAATTGATATTTTACTGGGATTGCAATGGGGTGATGAGGGAAAAGGGAAGATAGTTGATGCCCTCACTCCGGAATATGATATAATCGTGAGGTTCCAGGGAGGCCCGAATGCAGGCCATACACTTGAATTTGAAAATGAGAAATATATCCTCCACACCATTCCTTCAGGTATCTTCAGGAAGGATAAGATCAATTTAATAGGTAACGGGCTTGTTATTGATCCGGCTGTCTTCCTGGAAGAGGTACAATCACTGCCCATGCCCCTTGAGGAGCTTGTGGAAAAGATAGTAATATCCAGCAGGGCTCATCTCATCCTTCCCACACACCGGCTCCTTGATTCTGCCTATGAAGATTCAAAGGGAGACAGCAGGATAGGCTCCACGCTTAAAGGCATAGGGCCGGCCTACACTGACAAGACATCCAGGTCGGGCCTGCGTATTGGAGATATATTACAGCCGGATTTCAGGGAAGAATATGAAAAGAATAAGCAAAAGCATCTTAATATTCTCAGGACATACGGTATTGACGATATCCCGGAGCAAGCTGAGAAGGAATGGTTCGAAGGCGTGGATATGCTCAGGCAGTTCCCTGTTGTTAACACCGAGTACTATATAAACAGGTGCCTCGATGAAGGCAGGAAGATACTGGCTGAAGGTGCACAGGGAACAATGCTTGATATTGATTTCGGATCCTATCCTTTTGTGACATCTTCAAATACCATCAGTGCCGGGGCATGTTCCGGGACCGGCATATCGCCAAAAAAAATAGCTGAAATTTTCGGCACATTCAAAGCCTATTGCACCCGTGTGGGCGGAGGTCCTTTTCCCACCGAACTGTATAATGATACAGGACAGAAACTGCGTGACAGTGGCAATGAATACGGTTCAACCACGGGCAGATCACGTCGCTGTGGCTGGCTCGACCTGCCTGCCCTGAAATACTCCTGCATGATCAATGGCGTTACATCACTCTTTATGACAAAGGCTGATGTACTGACAGGTTTTGAAAGGATAAAGGTATGCACGGCATACAGCATCAACAATAAGTATGTGGAAGAACTGCCCTACGATACAGATGCTGACATCCAGCCTGTCTACAAAGAAATGAAGGGCTGGGATGAAGATATAAGCGGAATACGCAGCTATGATAAACTCCCGGCGGCGCTGAGGGAATATATTGATTTCATTGAAAAAGAAACGGGTATACCGGTTAATATTGTATCGGTAGGGCCCGACAGGTCAGAGACCATAATCAGGAATAAGAGCTAAAGCCTTATTCGTTAATATACAGCCAGGCTTCAAAGTCCACAGTGTCCTGGTACTGGTACAGCCTTTTCCTGGCGCTGCTCAGGTTATCATGAACCTCGGCGGAAATAAGCCTGAAGCGCTCATCAGGACCCTGGATCATATTGGCATCATAACCCATTGAGCGGTAGTACTCGAGGTAATCCTCAGCATATTCAGGTGTGAGGAAGCCCCCGACTATTATATGGTATTTGAAGCGCTCTTCCCATTCACGCTGAGCCTGCTCGGCGGCCTGTACAGAGTCAATGCGTGCCTGTTCAATAGCCCTTAGCCTTGCTTCTTCAGCCTTGACTGAATCAGCTAACCTTATACTGTCCTGCCTGGCCAGCCAGACAGCCATGGTGTCGGCTTTTGATTTTCCAAACCAGCCCTTTTCCTTTATAAACTTACAGGATGGGGTAAGCACTAAAAAGGCCAGCAATATTGTAATCGGTATCAAAGGTTTCATATCTTATCTTCTGTTAAAGTGATACACTATTAGACAAATATACAAATAATTGGAATCACAATGAAAAAGTTTGAACAGCGGGCACTAATCATATAAGGTAAAAATTTGTATCTTCGGTTGATTTACTTAAAAACTATAGCAGATAATGAAATCAATTATTCAGTTCTTTGAAGAGAATGTAAATAAATTTGCAAATAATGTATACCTGTGGGAAAAGCCGGAAGACAGGTATGAAGGAACCACCTATGCAGAGGTTCGCAAACAGGTTCATGAGTTTGCTGCAGGCCTGCTGCAACTGGGTTTGAAGGAAGGCGACAGGGTAAGCCTCCTGTCAGAGGGATGTAATAACTGGATAATAGGTGAGCTCGGTATTTTATATACCGGTGCCATAAATGTACCCCTGTCCAGCAAGCTCAATTCTGAAGAAGTACGCTTCAGGCTGAATCATTCCGAATCGCGTTTCGTGATGGTCTCGGCAATGCAAACAACAAAGCTGATGGAAGTCCTGGATGAATGCAGGACTATAGAAAAGATCATCTGCTTCCAGAAAAAAGAGGAATACGCTGAAAATGAGATCCAGTTCAACCAGGTAAAGAAAATTGGCAGGGAATGGCTTGATAAAGATGGTAACACGGAGAAGTTTGAAGCTATTTATAAGAGCATTACACCTGATCATTTTGCAAACATATGTTACACATCAGGCACAACAGCTGATCCCAAAGGCATCATTCTAACCCATGGCAACTATATAACCAACTGCTACCAGGCATACAGCCTGATGGATATCCCGCCATACTGGAAAACCCTGCTCTACCTGCC
>JBNJHQ010000059.1:0-13373 GCA_051748705.1 Bacteroidota bacterium
TGAATGAGGCCGGAACAAAAATTTCAGTGATCAGGGCAGGAAAGGCCAATATGTTCCTGAGCCCTCTTTTCTGCCGCCTGGTGGCTGACCTTACAGGTGCATCAGTGCTCCTTTACAATACTGACGGATCGATCGGCGCTGCCAGAGGTGCAGGAGTTGGATGTGGATATTATAAGAATCACAAAGAGGCTTTTGCCAGCCTTAAGCAGCTTGATGCCATACATCCTGAAGCATCACGGACAGATATCTATAATGACCTTTATAATAAATGGATAGAGAAACTAAAACTCATAATTGCTTCACCCCGAACCCTTCGGGATTCAGCGAACTCGCCCTGAATTGGCTTCGCCGAGCTCCGTTTTGCTCCGGTTCTCAAGGCTCGGTTCGTGATTGCTTCACCACGATTCTCGGGGTTCAGCGAGCTTGCAGCACTCGCTTGCTATTGCAATCTCGCACTGCTCGGTTAATAATTAATACTTAATACTTTACATTTTATGTTTAAAAATATTGCACGGATAAAATATGAAGGCAGGGATTCAGATAATCCACTGGCCTTTAAATGGTATAATGAGGAAGAGATGGTAGCAGGTAAACCGATGAAGGATCATCTCCGTTTTGCTGTTGCCTACTGGCATTCATTCTGCGGCGACGGATCTGACCAGTTTGGTGATCCCACCCGTTTCTTTCCCTGGGATAATGTGAAAGACCCGCTTGATAAAGCAAAGCAAAAACTTGAATCGGCCTTTGATTTCATAACCAGGATAGGCACTCCCTTTTATTGCTTTCATGATATTGACCTGGTTGGGAATGGTACTGTTTTTGAAATTGAAAAGCGACTGGATAAAATTATACCCCTGGTAAAAAATATGCAGGATTCAACAGGTACCAGGTTGTTATGGGGCACCGCCAACCTTTTTTCACATCCCAGGTATATGAACGGTGCGGCAACCAATCCTGATTTCAGGGTTCTGACAAATGCTGCCACTCAGCTGAAGAACGCCATTGATGCCACCATTGCCCTGGGAGGAAAAAATTATGTCTTCTGGGGAGGTCGTGAAGGATACATGAGCCTTCACAATACTGACATGAAAAGGGAAGTGGATCACCTGGCCATGATGCTCACCATGGCGCGTGACTATGGAAGGAAAAACGGCTTTAAAGGGACTTTCCTTATAGAACCCAAACCCATGGAGCCGACCAAACATCAATATGATTATGATACCGACACTGTTATAGGTTTCCTGAGGCATTACGGGCTGCAGGATGATTTTAAGATAAATATTGAAGTTAACCATGCAATCCTGGCCGGGCATACTTTCCAGCATGAATTGCAGGTAGCTGCCAGTGCTGGTCTCCTGGGGAGTATAGATGCCAACAAGGGGGATTATCAGAACGGATGGGATACGGATGAATTCCCATCCAATATTTACGAGGTAACAGAAGCAATGATGGTCATCCTGGCTACAGGCGGTTTTACCTCGGGAGGCATTAACTTTGATGCCAAACTGAGAAGAAACTCAACTGATCCCGTGGATCTTTTCTATGCACATATATCAGGTATGGATACCTTTGCCAGGGCATTGATTATTGCAGATAAGATACTTAAGGAAAGTGACTATAATGATCTCAGGAAACAACGCTATGCTTCCTTTGATTCTCCTGAAGGTTCGGCTTTTGAAAAGGGCCGTCTGACACTGGAAAAAATGCGTGAGCTTGCCCTGGAATCTGGTGAGCCGGAAAATATCAGCGGCAGGCAGGAACTTTTTGAAATGCTTATATCAAGATACATTTAGCAGCGGTAATATTTATGAATAGCTCCGCGGACAAAAATTCAGGCTTATAATTTATCACTAACAATATCTCTCCCTGATAACAGTCGCAGCGGAACCCTCAGAAACATGCCGGCACTGCTGGAATATGAGATTGTTGAACCATTCTTTTCGTTAATAATAATCCGGTCAGCCAGGTAAGAGCTAACAGGCTCAACCTCTTCGGCCAGGAGATTATAAACCCTTTTCAGTCTTCTGGCATTGTCTTCACCTTTCCTTATGGGATCCAGAAGCATATCCGTCAATACCATGCCGGGCAGCAATAAACCAATTTTTACCGGACTTTCTTTTCCTGTTTCCCTGGCAAAAGCTATAGTGAAGTATTGCACAGCTCTTTTCGACATCCCATAGGGAGTAAGACCCCTGATCATCCTGCCATCGCTACCCAGTCCTCCCATATTATAGATATAGCCTTTACCCTGCTCCACCATATTGTTGTACACTATATGTGTTGCATTCAGCAGGCCTTTAATATTTATGTCTATCAGCCTGTTAATTAATGACCGGTCGATATCATTGAATTGAGCCTGCTGGTTATCTATACCTGCATTATTGATCCATATATCAACCTCGCCGAAAATTTTTGTGCTGAAATCCCATAGATTGAAAAGATCCTCGTTCTTCGAAACATCACAAACCACGCCCCTGAATTTTTTTGATGGCCATTGCTCTGTGAGTGTGTTCATCGCATTCATTACCGATCTGTCCGTTGTACCGCAGAAAGTAACATTAAATCCGCGGATAAGTAATTCCCTGACCAGCCCAAATCCAATTCCCCTCGTACCCCCGGTAATAACAATATGCTTCATAATATGGCGATTCAATAATTTTTTCTAATTTAACATTTTTAATCTTTATAAAATAGTCCCGTTTTTTTCAAAAAACGATACAATGACAAAATATTATTAAATCAAATAAATTATGATATCTATGAAATCAGACATTGAAATTGCCCAGGCTACTAAGATGAAGCCTATTACAGAGGTTGCTGAGAAACTTGGTATAAGCAGGGATCACCTAGAACTTTATGGTAATTATAAAGCAAAGTTACCTTTAAAACTTATTGACGAGAACAAGGTAAAGAAGTCAAAATTAATCCTTGTCACCGCTATTACTCCCACTCCTGCTGGGGAAGGTAAAACCACAACATCAATTGGTCTTACCCAGGCCATGAACAGGATAAACAAAAAGACTACCGTGGTTTTGAGGGAGCCTTCACTCGGTCCGGTCTTTGGAATAAAGGGTGGTGCTGCCGGGGGTGGATATGCGCAGGTTGTTCCCATGGAGGATATAAACCTGCATTTCACAGGTGATATATCAGCCGTGGAGAAAGCTCATAACCTCCTGGCTGCTCTTATTGATAATAACCTGCAGCAAAAAAGTGTTAGTCTCGATATTGATCCCCGTACCATCGAATGGAAAAGGGTAATGGATATGAATGAAAGAGCCCTCAGGGATATAGTCGTAGGCCTGGGTGGCAAGGCCCAGGGCGTGCCGAGGGAAACAGGATTCTATATCACTGCAGCCTCAGAGGTGATGGCCATATTGTGTATGGCTACTGATATGGAAGATCTTAAAAGAAGGCTTGGAAACATATTCGTTGGCTATACCTACGGAGGTAAAGCTATTTTTGCCCGCGACCTGAATGCACAGGGAGCTATGGCTGTTCTGCTGAAAGATGCTATCAAACCAAATCTGGTACAGACACTGGAAGGTACACCGGCAATAATACATGGCGGCCCATTCGGTAATATAGCTCAAGGCACCAATAGTATACTGGGAACGAAGATGGGCCTTTCATTCAGTGATTATGTTGTCACTGAAGCAGGCTTTGCCAGTGACCTGGGAGCTGAAAAATTCTTCGATATAAAATGCCGTATGGGCGGCCTCAAACCTGATGCCGTTGTTCTTGTTGCAACAATCAGAGCTCTCAAGTATCACGGTGGTGCAGATATCAAGGAACTAAAAGTGGAAGACCTGAAGGCACTCGAAGCCGGACTCGAAAATCTGGAAAAACATATTGAGAACATGAAAATGTTCGGTTTCAAACCTATTGTGGCCATTAATAAGTTTGCTACCGATACCGATGAGGAAATCAAACTTATAAATGAATATTGCCAGGGACAGGGTGTTGATGTTGCACTCAATGACTCATGGGCGAGAGGGGGAGAAGGCGCTGTTGAACTGGCAGAAAAAGTAGTAAAGGCTGTGGACGATCCAGCTAGGAAGTTTAAGACTCTTTATGAACTTTCAGACAGCTATAAGGATAAAATAGAGACTATTGCAACAAAAATGTACGGTGCCGATGGCGTGGAATATACAGGAAAAGCCCTGAAGCAACTGAAAGCAATAGAAAGCCTGGAACTGGATGATATGCCGGTGTGTATCGCCAAGACACAGAAATCACTTTCTGATGACGCCAAACTGAGAGGCAGACCAAGGGGATATAAGATTGCAGTGAGGGAAGTTGAGCTGTCATCAGGTGCCGAGTTCATTGTGCCTATAGCAGGTGCCATAATGAGGATGCCCGGTTTGCCTTCAAAACCTTCAGCAGAGAATATCGATATTGACGAGGACGGAAATATCACCGGTCTGTTTTAACTGCTACGAATCAGATCTCATCGGCAAAAAAATCAGATGCATTTGCCTCTGACTTTTTTGCCGGTAAGCGCGGCTTAACTCCCGGTACAGCGGCACACATGGCTGCCCGGCCTGCCGTTAATCCATTTTTTGTATCTTAATACCATAATTTATTCACCGGTCATTCTATGGAACAGCCCCAGGAAAAATATGATTACACTGCTGCAATACTCGCCGGGGGTAAAAACACACGCTTCTCGGGCAGGACAAAAGCAAAAATAATTATTGATGGGAGGCCGGTCATTGAAAGGACAATTGAAGTCCTCGAGGCTATTTTCAGTGATATTATCATTATTACCAATAATGAAAGTGAATTCAGCGCTTACAAACATATCAGGATGGCCGGTGATATTTATCATAACAGGGGTCCGTTGGGCGGACTGCACTCAGCCCTGAGCAATACCGACAAAGATGCAGTTTTCCTGGTGGCCAGCGATATGCCCGGACTGTCAGTGGCAACTGTCAGAGTTGTTGCACGGGCCTTTGAAGAAACGGATTGCGAAGTGTTAATTCCTGTTCATAAGGGACTGATCGAACCATTGCACGCAGTGTACAGTAAGACTGTACTTAAGCGTCTGGAAAATTTTATCAGATCGAAAAATAAATATTCAATCAGGGAATTTCTTAAATTCGTCGATGATAAATACCTGGCAATTGAGGATGAGGGTAGTGAAAGAGACCCTTTCTTTAATATAAACAGCCCTGAAGATTTGCAGAAATGGTATTAGACAGATATCTTGACATATTATTTATTATACGGAAAAAAATTTACAGGTATGAGTAAGCAACTTGAAGAAATATTTACCCCTTTCGCCGGTAAATCTGATGAACTGATACCTGTCCTGCAGGCCGTGCAGGGTGAGTATGGTTACCTGTCGGAAGAGGCTATGGAAGAGATAGCTCGTTTTACCGGTATACCTCAAAGCAGGGTTTATGGAGTTGCCACATTCTATTCCCAGTTCAGGTTCACACCTGTGGGCGAAACACATGTATGTGTATGCAGAGGCACTGCCTGTCATGTGCGTGGCTCAGGGAAGATTCTCGAAAACATAGAAAGCTTAATGGGCATCAGGAGCGGGGAAGTAACGGATGATCTTAAATATTCACTGGATACACTGGCATGCATCGGGGCATGTGGTCTGGCTCCCTGTGTGGTGGTCAATGATAAGGTACATGCAAAAATGACACCTAACAAGGTCAGGGATATACTTAAAAGGGATAAAAGCTGATAACACATGAAAAGCAGTTTTGATAATTTACAGGAAGTATCGCTGAAAGAGTGGGAAAAACTCTCCGGTGATAATTCGACGGTAATATATGTAGGAATGGCCACATGCGGTCAGTCTGCAGGTGCCGGTGAAGTGAAGAATGAATTTGTGACCCGGATAAAAGAAACGGGACTGAAGGCGGATATCCTTGAGGCGGGCTGCATAGGTATGTGCTATGCTGAACCCATTGTTATGCTTAAGACACCTGGCCGGCCACTTGTCTGTTATGGTGATGTTCAACCTGCTGATGTAAATGAGATAATAGACAGTCATATAAAAAATGATAAGATAGTTGAAAAGCTTGCGCTGGGAGTGATAGGTGAAGGTGATATAAAGGGTATACCACCTTTATTCTCTACAAGGGTTATGAAGGACCAGGTTCGTAGGGTGTTGGCAAACTGTGGTCTTATTGATCCTGCAAAGCTGGAACATTATATTGCACGGGATGGTTATTCTGGTCTTCGGAAGTCCCTGCAGATGGAGCCTTCACAGATAATCGGGATTATCAGGGAGTCGGGCCTCAGGGGAAGGGGCGGTGCCGGTTTTCCGACATGGAAAAAATGGACCTTCTGCTATGAACAGGAAGCAGGCAGTAAATACCTGATCTGTAATGCTGATGAGGGTGACCCCGGTGCTTTTATGAACCGCTCGCTTATCGAAGGCGACCCTCATTCACTGATAGAAGGGATGATAATAGCAGGATATGCTATCGGTGCCGGAGAGGCTTATATATATTGCAGGGCTGAATACCCGCTAGCCCTGGAACGCTTGCGACTGGCCATAAGCCAGGCAGAGGGAAAAGGTTTTTTAGGTAAGGATATATTTGATTCAGGTTTTTCCTTCCATATAAAGATCAAGGAAGGAGCCGGGGCTTTTGTCTGCGGCGAAGAAACGGCATTGATAGCTTCAATTGAAGGGAAGAGGGGCATGCCCGTACCACGCCCTCCCTTTCCTGCAGTGTCGGGTCTGTGGGGAAAACCTACAGTTATAAATAATGTAGAAACACTTGCCTCGGTAGCCATAATAATGAGGAAGGGCCCTATATGGTACTCTGAAATAGGCACTGAAAACAGCAAGGGTAGTAAGACCTTTGCCCTTGTAGGCAAAGTTAACCACACGGGCTTGATTGAAGTACCCTTGGGTACTACCATCCGCGAGATGGTCTTTGAGATAGGTGGAGGTATTCCCGGCAACAGGACCTTCAAAGCAGTACAGACCGGCGGTCCTTCAGGCGGATGTATCCCTGCAAGTCATATTGATGTAGCTGTCGATTACGATGAGCTGGCAAAAGTAGGGACCATCATGGGATCGGGAGGTATAGTGGTGATGGACGAAAAAACATGCATGGTCGATTTTGCCAGGTATTTCATTGAATTTGCTACCAGGGAATCATGCGGTAAGTGCGCACCCTGCCGCCTCGGCACACGGCAGATGCTTGATATACTTGATGATATTGTTAAGGGAAAGGGTAAGTTGGAAGATATTGACCTGCTGCTGGAACTGGCTGAAGGAGTGAAGAAAGGATCCCTTTGTGGTCTTGGTCAAACAGCACCCAACCCGGTGATCACTACGATAAAATATTTCAGGCATGAATATGAGGAACATATACTGCAGAAAAAATGCCGGGCTTCAGTATGCACTGAACTGATATCTGCACCATGCCAGCATAGCTGCCCGATAGATACTGAAGCGCCGGTATACATAGCCTATATTGCCAGGCGGGAATTCAGGAAAGCATTTGAGATTATCCTGAAAGACAATCCATTGATGTCGGTGTGCGGACGGGTATGTGATCACCCCTGTGAGAAATTCTGCCAGGCAGGTAACTGGGGTGACCCCATAGCTATTCGTGCACTTAAACGCTTTGCCACCGACTGGGCTATTGGGAAGGGTCTTTATCCAACAGAGCAAAAATTTGAGATAAACAGGGAAAGCGTGGGTATTATTGGTGCCGGCCCGGGCGGGCTTATGGCAGCTTATAGCCTGGTAAAGAAAGGATATGCGGTTACAATATACGAAGCCGAAGAAATCCCGGGAGGTGCCCTGGCAACTGCAATACCGGAATATCGCCTGCCACTGGATATACTGAACCTGGATATCACGAATATCATTACTGCAGGTGTAAAGATCAAAACAAATATAAGGGTAGGGAAGGATATCTCTTTTGATGAAATAAGAGGAAAACATGATGCCCTGTTGGTAGCTACAGGTGCTCATAAATCAAAGAAACTGGGTATTGAAAATGAAACAGCTGAGGGTATAACCGATGCCCTTTCTTTTCTGAAAAAAGTAAAAATGAACCAGGATCCCGGGCTTGGAGAAATTGTGGGTGTTGTAGGCGGAGGTAATGCGGCAATAGATGCTGCCCGCTCGGCAATAAGACTGGAGCGATGCCGCAAGGTCATGATCATTTACCGTCGCACCGAAGCCGAGATACCTGCTTTCCCGGAGGAGATAGAAGCAGGACTGGAAGAAGGAGTGGAAATAATATATCTCACCGCCCCGCTTAAAGTCCTTATCGATAAAGATAATAAAGTAAGGGGACTGACCTGTATAAAGATGGTGCCGGGAGAATATGACAGCAGTGGAAGGAGAAGACCGGTGCCCGTTGAAGGTTCTGAATTTGATCTGCAGCTGTCGTCAGTGATCGTTGCTATTGGAGAAGATCCCGGACTCGATTTCCTTAACGGAACAACAGGGCTTGAATTAAAAGCTGGTAAAGCCATCAAAGCTGACCCTGAATCCTTTGCCACGAGCATGGAAGGTGTGTTTGCTGTTGGCGATGCTGTAACAGGCCCTGATACAATAATAAAAGCTATGGGAGGAGGAAAAGTGGCTGCCGAAATGATTGATAAATTCCTCCGGGGTATGGAGATAAAACCTGACTATGCACCCACCCGTCCATCCGTATATGTTAAGCCACAGGAACTGGATCCGGAGCTAATAGCTGATCTTAGCAGGCCGGCCATACCTAAAACAGAAGTGGGTGAAAGAAGCCATAATTTCAGTGAGGTTGACAGGGTACTTGACGAAGAAAGTGCAGTAAAAGAATCATTCAGGTGCCTCAGATGTGACCTCGAAACAGAAGATGCAAAAGCTGCCCTGAAAAATGCAGACCTATGAAAAAAATAAGTTGTTATATTAATGATGTCAGGATTGAAACGCATGAAGGAGCAACAATCCTTGAGGTGGCAAGGGCTGCCGGGATATATATACCAACACTGTGTTACCATCCCGACTTAAGCCCTTCCGGCAACTGCAGGCTGTGTATTGTTGAAATTGAAGGCAGAAAAGGACAGCATATAGCATGCATGACCCAGGTAGAGGATGGCATGAAGATAAGGACAGACAGCCAGGAAATAGCTGAGATAAGAAGGGTAACACTCGAACTGATACATGCCAATCATACCCAGGATTGTACGGCCTGCCCCAGTAATAATAACTGTCAGCTCCAGGAAGTGACAGCCTATATAGGGGTTAATGAAGAAAGACTCAACAAGCTGAGAAGGACCAGGCCATTGCTCAAGGTCGATGATTCAAATCCCTTTTTCAACCTCGATCATAATAAGTGTATAACATGCGGGATATGCATAAAAACCTGTGATGAAGTTGTGGGTGTCAATGCCCTTGATTACGGTTACAGGGGCTTTTCAACCGTGGTGAGTACCTTTGGGAATAAACCAATCAAGGAATCGGTGTGTGAATCGTGCGGTGAATGCGTGGTCAGATGCCCGGTTGGTGCATTATATGTAAAAGAATCCATGATACCCGCACGTGAGGTGAAAACGGTATGTGCCTACTGTGGGGTGGGATGTAATATGTACCTGGGTGTGCGCGATAATAAGATTGTAAGTGTAAGAGGCGACAGGGACAGCATTGTCAACAAGGGGAGGCTTTGCGTTAAAGGCCGTTTCGGCTATTCCTTCGTAAACCACCCGGAAAGATTGAAAAGTCCCCTGATCAAAAGAAACGGTAGTTTCGAAGAAATATCATGGGATGAAGCCCTTGATATTATAGCAGATAAATTTTCACAGTTTCGGAAACAGCAATTTGCAGCCCTGACATCTGCTAAAGTTACCAATGAAGATAACTATGTAATACAGAAATTTACCCGTGCAGTAATGGCTACCAATAATATAGATCATTGCGCAAGGTTGTGTCATGCCCCTACTGTATCAGGACTGGTTCAGAGCTTTGGATCGGGTGCCATGACCAATTCCATTGATGAATTTACCTCAGCAAAAACTATTTTCTCAATAGGATCCAATACAACGGCAGCACATCCCATTATAGGCCTGCATATCAAGGAGGCTAAAAGAAAAGGGGCAAAAATTATAGTTGCCAATCCCAAGGAAATAGACCTGTGCCGATTTGCAGACATATTCATACAGCACTACCCGGGTACTGATGTTGTGCTTCTTATGGGAATGATGAAGGTTATTGTGGATGAAAACCTGCAGGATAAAGCATTCCTGGAAGCCAGGTGCGAGGGCTATGATGAATTCATTGAGTCACTCAAAGGCTACGATCTTGACAGTGTGTCGCGTATAACCGGAGTAAAAAGCGAGAAGATACAGCAGGCTGCCAGGCTTTATGCCACCAATACCCCATCGTCTTTAGTATATGCCATGGGTATTACACAGCACAGTCACGGTACTGACAATGTGCTGGCGGTTAGTAATATAGCCTTGCTTACCGGAAATGTGGGAAAGGAATCGTCGGGAGTAAACCCCCTCAGGGGACAGAACAATGTGCAGGGAGCCTGCGATATGGGTGGACTGCCGAATGTGTTCCCGGGTTACCAGTCTGTTACAGACCCGGAAAAGATAGAAAAATTTGAAAAGGCCTGGTCTGCTGAACTGGACAGAAATGAGGGCCTCACACATACCGAATATTTTACTGAGATTGAAAAGGGTAATATCAAAGCCCTGTACCAGGTTGGAGAGAATCCCGTGCTGAGCGAGGCCGATGCCAATCATGTCAAGAAAGCCCTGGAAAAACTCGATTTCTTTGTGGTGCAGGATATCTTCCTTACTGAAACAGCACGCTATGCGGATATTGTACTGCCTGCATGCTCCTTTGCTGAAAAGGATGGTACTTTCACCAATACTGAAAGAAGGGTGCAGAGGGTCAGGAAGGCGGTAAACCCACCTGGCCAGGCAAAGGAAGACTGGCTCATTATATGTGAGATAGCCAGGCGAATGGGAGCTACAGGCTTCGATTTCAGCAAGGTCAGTGAAATAGTGAGTGAGATAAACTCACTTACCCCGAGCTATGCAGGGATAACCTACGATAGGATAGAAGAGGAAGGCCTGCAATGGCCCTGTCCTGATAAGAATCACCCGGGAACAAAATTCCTGCACGGGGAAAAATTTGCAAGAAGCTCCGGGAAAGGAATGCTCTTTCCCCTTCTCTATAAAGCGTCGGTTGAATTGCCGGATAATGACTATCCGCTCTTACTGACAACAGACCGCAGCCTTTACCATTATCATACAAGTACAATGACAGGAAGGGTAAGCGGGCTGAAAGACATTGAAGGCAGCGAATACCTGCGCATTAACCCGGAAGATGCCAGTAAGATGGGTGTTGAAGAAGGAGAGATGGTGTATGTCAACTCCAGGAGAGGGAGAATCAAGGTTAAGGTTAATATTACACGCATATGCCCGGAAGGTGTGGCTTCGTTAACCTTCCATTTCCCGGATGCACCTACAAATGAACTGACAATATGTGCCGTGGACCCGGTGTCAAAAATACCCGAGACCAAGGTGTGTGCCGTAAATGTGAAAAAAAATGGTTTATGATTTAATTAGCCCTGATGAAAACAAGTGACATCCTCATAAAATTCAGTCCCGAACATAAAAATATGCTGGATATATTGCATGCCCTGCAGGATAATAATCCATATAATTATCTCGAGAGTGAAGACCTCAAAGCAGTGGCTGCATACCTGAATACATCATTGAGCCATGTGTACGGCGTGACCACTTATTATACTATGTTCAGTGTGAAACCCAGGGGCCAATACATTATAAGAGCATGTAATTCTCCTGTGTGCTATATGGAAGGCTCATTGAATGTTCTTGA
This sequence comes from Bacteroidota bacterium, assembly GCA_051748705.1. Lineage (GTDB taxonomy): Bacteria > Bacteroidota > Bacteroidia > Bacteroidales > VadinHA17 > UBA9300. The sequence continues at coordinate 11,822 of JBNJHQ010000059.1, forward strand.
AGAGCTTAAAAAATTTCTTGCTACAGACATTGGTGAAACAACAGGCGACAGGCTGTTCACCCTTGAAGTGTCAGAGTGCCTTGGACTGTGCGCCAGGGCGCCTGTGATGATGATCAATGAAGAGATCTACGGGAATCTCGATCGAAAAATGATAGCTGATATTATAAAAGAATACAAAAACAAATAAAGTGGCCGGAGAAAAAAGAATAATCCTTAAAAACATTGGCAGGATAAATCCGCTCAACATAAACGATTATCTTGCCGAGGGAGGTTACAGTACTGCTGAGAAAGCACTGGGCTGTGCACCGCTTGAGATTATCGATGAAATGGTTGAAGCAAGCCTGCGCGGAAGGGGAGGTGCCGGCTTTTCTACAGGCCTGAAAAAGAAATTTACCAGTGAAGCCTGCCTCAGGTGTGAGCAGAAATACCTTATTTGTAATGCAGACGAAGGTGAACCCGGGACTTTTAAAGACAGGATAATAATGGAAAATGATCCCCACCTTCTGCTGGAGGGAATGATAATAGCAGCCTATTCTATAGGGGCAAGCAAGGCATTTATCTATATCAGGGGCGAATATTACAGGTCAATAAGTGTATTGCAGAAAGCACTTGAGGATGCCCGTATGAAAAACTTCCTCGGGGAGAATATTTTCGGAAGTGAATTTTCGCTCGATATAGAATTAAAATTGGGCGCAGGTTCATACCTCTGCGGTGAAGAACTGACATTGCTCGAATCGCTGGAGGGGAAAAGGGGTTATCCCCGTATTAAACCACCTTTCCCGGCGGAGAAAGGATTGTATGGCTTTCCAACTCTTGTCAATAATGTTGAAACACTGGCTACTATCCCTTCCATAATTGAAAACGGTGCAGAATGGTATAAAAGCATCGGAACGAAAGATTCGCCCGGCACAAAGATATTTACTGTGAGCGGGGATGTTAATAATCCGGGATATTTTGAGCTCGAACTGGGTATAAGCCTGCGTGAAATAATATTTGATTTTGCCGGAGGCATCAGGGAGGGAAAGAAATGTAAGGCTGCCCTGATAGGTGGTGCTGCAGGCACCTTTGTTGATAAAACCGTACTGGATACACCTATGGGCTACGATACCCTGAAAGAAAAAGGCGCAGTGCTGGGCTCGGGTGCTATTATCGTAATTGCCGATGATAAATCACTACCCCGCATTACCGAATCAATTTTGCGTTTTTTTAAACATGAATCATGTGGTAAATGTGTTCCCTGCCGCGTGGGTATGTCGCAACTCGTAAAAATGATAAGCGAATATAACAATCACGATAAGCATGATGGAAAAATCCTGGATCAAATGGTAGCTGAAGCTGATTACATGGCAAAAACATCCCTGTGTCCCCTGGGCCAGTCACCAATATTGCCACTGGGAAGCCTGAAGAGATATTTTGCTGACAGCTTCCTTTAATACTCAGCTCAATATTTAACGATCTTGAATTACGCGAGCGCATTGGCTTCGCCGAGCTCGCAGGCTCGGTTCCCCGAAGTTCTACTTCGGGGTTAGCGAGCACAAATAAAATAAACAAA
>JBNJHQ010000060.1:0-2231 GCA_051748705.1 Bacteroidota bacterium
TCTTGTGGCATATAATATTAACCTAAATACAACTTCCACCAGGAGGGCCAATGCTGTTGCCTTTGATGTAAGGGAGAGAGGCCGTGCCAAAAGGGAAGGTAACCCGCTGACAGGGAAAATTGTCAGGGATAAGGAAGGAAACCCTGTCATGGTACCTGGCAGCCTTAAGGAAGTGAAGGCCATAGGCTGGTACATTGAAGAATACGGTATAGCACAGATATCGATGAATCTCACGAATATCTCCGTGACACCCGTTCATATTGCCTTTGATGAAGTATGCAGAAGTGCCGGGTCAAGGGGACTGCGGGTTACCGGGTCCGAACTGGTAGGACTTATACCACTTTCCGCAATGCTGGATGCAGGAAAGTATTTCCTGAGGAAGCAGAAAAGGTCAACAGGTGTGCCCGACAGCGAGCTTATCAAGATTGCTGTTAAATCGATGGGACTGGATGAGCTGGGAGAATTCAGGCCTGACGAAAAGATAATTGAATACAGGATCAGGGACGAAGAGGCAAAAAAACTTATTTCACTCAGTCTTGAATCCTTTATGAATGAGACAGCTTCAGAATCGGTTGCTCCCGGGGGTGGCTCCGTCTCGGCCTATATGGGTTCGCTGGGGGCTGCCCTGGGCTCAATGGTTGCAAACATATCATCACACAAAAGGGGATGGGATGAGCGATGGGAAGAATTTTCGGAATGGGCAGAGAGGGGTAAGCTGGTACAGGAGGAGCTATTGAAGCTTGTTGATGAAGATACCAATGCCTTTAACATGATTCTGCAGGCTTTCAGGATGCCTGCGAAAAGCGAGGAAGAAAAGAAAGACAGGAAAGAAGCAATTGAGAAAGCCACAAAAAATGCCATTCTTGTTCCTTTCAAAGTCATGGAGATCGCCCTTGAGGCTTACGAAGTGATAGAAGAGATGGTCAAAGAGGGGAACCCCAATTCAGTTACTGATGCCGGTGTGGGAGCTCTGGCCGTACGCTCATGCATCAAGGGGGCCTATCTTAATGTTTGTGTCAATACGGACGGACTGGAAGATAAAGAGTTCGGTAAGGACATCAAAGCACGGGCAGCGGAACTTAATGCACAGTCGGAAAAGAGGGAAAAGGCGATTATCGACACTGTTCTTGCAAAGTTATAATCGTCTCCTCCTGTGATAATCTGATTTGTTAACACGTTTCTTCATCCTGTTGTTAATGATCCTCATCACCAGGTATATCACAATGAGAACAATAATTACAATTATTATTGGCATCAATTCCTCTTTCATCACTCTATATGTTATGAGATGATCAGATGAGCATCTCCGGTGAAACCTCTGATTGCCCCGGACCGCTTGTGTTCACCGGGCCCGGTTCAATCAATCTTCATTTATTAATCTCTTTATCGTTCTGAGCCTGTGTGTGTAGCGTTTCGATTCTTCAAGGTAGATCCCCTGGTGGTCGATACGGTCTATCCTGACCTTCCCCGAGCAATGTATTACATATCCTTTTTCCAGTATCAGTCCCACGTGCGTAATATTTCCCCTCTCGTTGTCAAAAAATACCAGGTCGCCTTCAAGGGCTTCTTCAATAAAACTGACAGTCTTACCCTGTTCTGCCTGTTTGAAGCTGTCGCGTGGCAGGCTGTGACCATGAATTTTGTACACCAGCTGTGTCAGTCCAGAGCAATCCATACCGCCTTCCGTTCTTCCTCCCCATAGGTAGGGACAGTTAAGGAAGCGCCTGGCTGTCTGTTCCACCGACTCATCCACGGGGCAAAGATTCACCCTGCCTGTGGCTTTATACTGTTTTCCGTTTATGACAAAGGTATTTTCTTCCTCCCTGTAATTATATATTTCAGATCCTGCTTCCAGGCTTATTTTCTCACCATCGTAATCTGTGAAGACAGTCCGTTCTGAAAGAATCTTAGCCATGTCCCCGTCTCCTGCTTCAAAGTAAAGGTGATGGTCGGCATCCATCCAGCCTTCATATCCGTCAAACTCATTACGGATCTTTAACCAGTTAAGAGATCTTTCGATAAGGGAATATTTTTCACCGAACAGGATCTGGCTTCCCTGTTCACTCCTGTGAGAGGGACCCATCCTGAGGGGAACAAATACATTGGCACAGACCGGGTTTTGCATCATTAGCTTATTTTACTTATTTAGCCGGAGCTTATTTTGCTTTACCAGCTTCATCCTTTTTCTCAGATCCTCATTCTTCTCCACTTGTTTTTTTCCCTCCTGCTTT
>JBNJHQ010000060.1:2331-9547 GCA_051748705.1 Bacteroidota bacterium
TTTTTCTCAGATCCTCATTCTTCTCCACTTGTTTTTTTCCCTCCTGCTTTCTTCTCAGATCCTCATTCTTCTCCACTTGTTTTTTTCCCTCCTGCTTTCTTCTCAGATCCTCCTTTTTCTGTCCTTACTTTTTTCCCTCCTGCTTTCTTCTCAGATCCCCCTTCTTCTGCACTTGCTTTTTTCTCTCCTGCTTTTTCTCAGATCCTCCTTTTTCTGTCCTTACTTTTTTCTCTCCTGCTTTTTTCGTGGATCCTCCTTTTTCCTTGCCTGTCTCTTCCTGCTCCTCTTTTCCCTCTTCTTCTTTTTCCTCTTTTTGGAGCATATCCAGCGAATGAAGGATATTATACCACTGAATGATCTTTTTTATATCAGAAAGGTAAACCCTTTCCCTGTCATATTCGGGCAGCAGCCCGGCAAAATAGCTTTTGAGCTCTTCCGGGGGTGACTTAGGGTTTATTGCTTCAGCCCCTTCTTCTTTTTCGTATATCCTGTCAAAAACTTCAGACAGCGGTATTTCTTCAGTTTCGGTGAATACTGCTATATCTTCAAGTGAGCTGATCTTTGCTGCAGTATGGGCGGATGTTCTTTTCCCGCTTTCAAGGTTTTCCACGATGACAGCATTTTTGCCCTGTGCAATAAATTTGTACAGTCCGGGGCTACCTGTAATTGCCATTAAGTCTTTAAGAACCATTGTTTTTAGTTTTCAGATTTATAAAATATTCTTTAAGCCATATTCCTGCTTTTCTTTATCTTTTCATATGCTTCATTGACCTTTCTGAATTTCTCATTGGCTATTTCGCGGAAATCCTCCCCGAGGTGACTGACCATATCGGGGTGGAATTTTCTTGCCATTTTCCTGTATGCTTTTTTTACCTCCTCGTTACTGGCTGTGGGTGCAATCTCGAGTATTTTATAAAAAGCATCATCCGAAGGTATAAACATATTTTTTAATGACTCCCTGTCTTTTACGGAGATATTCAGGTATCCGGCAATTGTCTCGATGGCATTAAGTTCTCTCAGGTCTGCATGCCTGTCTGACAGGGATATGCCATACAGCATATGTAAGAGCTGCAGGCGGGATGCATATTCCATATTCCTGCTGATCTGCCTGCATACATCTGCAACCGGTATATTCTGTTTCAGAAGATCCCTGAGCATAAGCAGAGCTTCGCCTGCTGTTTCCTCACCAAATTGCTTCCTGAAGAATTCTCTGACAAAATCGAGCTCTGATCTTACCACCTTGCCATCTGCCTTCATTACAGTTGCCACAAGTAATATAAGGCTGAGACTGAAATCTCCGGCCGTGGTTTTATAGTTCCTTCCCCTGTAGCTGGTTGTTGTTTGCACCTGGCTCCTGCCATCGAAGATCGATCCTGCAGCAAATCCCAGCAGTGCACCCACAGGGCCACCAAGGAACCATCCCAGACCACCACCTATCCATTTTGCGTATTTTCCCATTTTCTTACTTATTGAGAAGCTTCAATATACGTTTATGAATATCCATTACCTGGGGAATAATCATGATATTTTCCGAATTATCAATATTGAAATCGGATCGTTTAAGCATCTCCTCTTCGCTTATCTGGTTGTTGACCCTTTCCATTACCTGTTCCCTGCTCATAAGGTTCCTTCCCATAACCCTTTGTATACGTTCTTCCAGGGGAGCGGTCACAGCCAATGTCTTATCGACATATTTTTCAGCACCTGATTCAAAAAGGATGGCTGCTTCGAAGATCACATAATCAGCCACCTGTTTTTCACACCATTCAAGGTAACGTGAAAAAACCCTTGGATGCACCAGTGCATTCACCCTGTCGAGCAGGAGCCTGTCATTAAATATCAAAGAGGCCAGTTTTTTGCGGTCAAGTAAGCCTCCTGAGTACAGGTCATAACCAACAATTTCTTTCAGCTCATCCTTCAGTCCCGGATCTGTTTCCATGATAATCCGTCCTTCGTCATCAGCAGAAAATACAGGCACACCAAGTACGTTGAATACCCTGCATACCGTGGATTTACCACTTCCTATGCCACCTGTTATGCCAAGCCTGAAAATCATTTTTTCTCGATAATATATTCCACCTGTTTGGGATTATACCTGACGCTGGTAATAAAAGCAGGGAGGTTAAGCAGTTCAATTTTCAGCCTGTCAACCTTCATAACATCAAGATCTTTCATGTCCACCACTGCCTCAACAGGTATATCCTGGATCCTGTTATAATCGCTCAGTGCTATATTGAACTGTATGCTTATCATGTCAGGAAACAATCTTACATCGGCAGTATCCGGTTTATTCAACACTCTTATTTTAATGTCCATTATTTCCTCTGTATACTGCTCAACCGGGATATTCACTTCCGTTTTCCTGTGGGATATACCGACCTTTTTTATTGGTTCAATTTCAAGGTTTCGAATGGTGTGCTGATTAAGCTGGTTGAATTCGTGATATTTGGTCGAAACCGAATTTATGGTATCCACAATTGAACGGGGACCCCTTATCTCGACTGAATCGGGGTCAGCAGCAATATTGCCGTTAATCATGTATTGCTTCTGAAGATTTATTTTTATATCCGGTTTAACCGGTACTTTCCTTGTTATAACTTCATCGAATACAAAATTAATTGTGTCGGGACTGACGGAAGTAATCTGGAAATTACTCCTTAATTGCCTGAGAAAGGATTCTCTGAGGTTATAGGAATAAATAAAGAATTCCAGTTCATTTTCATTATTCTTCACTGACAGCCCCGCATTATCGACATCAATAATCAGGGGTGTTTTGTTACCGCTGATTCTTGCTCTCAATATTGAATATCCCGGGCCTTCCAGTTCCAGGCTCAGTTTGTCCGGTAATTCATTTACCAGCGCAAGATTTTCCGGGAAGTTTATATAGCGTACCGGGAAATTCACCGAGCCTGTAATATTTTTGCCCAGTGCATTAACATACCAGAAGATAAATGAAAGCAGCAGGAAGAAAGAAAAGACAGCTACATTACGGTTTAAAAATCTTGACTTGAATGTGCTGAGAAGACTTTCCGGCTTTCTTCGTGAGCTTTCTTCCGGGTCCATATTACAGTTATTTTAAATTATCCCGGTCCTACCTTTTCTGCTCTATGTCACTTGCATCTTTCAGGACGGCACTTTTATCAATCTTAAGGAGCACGTTATCGCCGACATCCACTGTTACTGTATTGTCTTTGACATCATTAATCCTTCCGTAAATACCCCCCGTGGTAACTATCTTGTCTCCTTTCTTAAGCGAGCTCCTGTAGTTACTGAGTTCTTTTTGTTTTCTCATCTGCGGCCTTATCATAAAGAAATAAAATATGACGAAGACCAGTATCAGGGGCAGGAATGTCACCAGTGGGTTCTGACCTTCCGGTGAGGGTCCCATCAAATACAAATACGCTAAATTACTCATTTTCAAAAATTAATTTTTAGTTACTACTTCTGCTTTTATTTTAAGTATTACCACAGGTTTCACGGCATTTGACCTTATGGTAATTGTTTTACTCTGTGCCCCGTTTCTGAATGAACTGTCAAATACTACTTCCACTCTGCCATTTTCGCCGGGGGGCACTGGCTTATTATCAAAATCAGGTACTGTACAGCCACAGCTTGTTGATGCGGATGTGATCAGCAGATCTGAATCTCCTTTGTTCTGAAAAGTAAATACGCAGGCGACCTTTTCACCTTCTTCAATTTTACCGAAGTCATGCTCCATGGAAGAAAATTCAATTATCGGTTTTCCCTCACTGTTGCCATTATTTCCTGCATTACCAGGCACATCGCTCCTGCTGTTTTCTTTCACATTACCAGGCATATCGCTTTTGCCATTTTGTTCTGTATTACCCGGTGCATCGCTTTTGCATGAGGCGAAGACCAGGGCAATAATAAGATAAAAAGGTATCAGTCTCATCCTGTCTTAATTTTTTTCCTTATTCTCTGTTTCCTCAAAGCCCGGTTCCCCAACCAGTCCCCTTCCTGTTTTCCTGAACATTTTCTTCTCACGCATTTCCTTCACTATCTTATCAAGTATTCCATTTACAAAGGTACTGCTTTTTGATGTGCAGTAAAACTTTGCTATTTCAATATATTCATTAAGGCTCACTTTAACTGGGATCTCAGGAAATTCCCTTATTTCAGTAATTGCCAGTTGCATCACCAGTATATCCATCAGTGCAATACGCTCTATTTCCCAGTTTGTGGTATTACTGCCGATAAGCCCTTCCAGTTTTTCAGTGTTCAATATTGTTTTCCTCAGCAGGGTCTTTACGAACACCTCGTCTTCATCTGACCTGTACAGGTCCATCAGTTTGTGATCTTCGCCAGCCGTTTCCCTGAACTGCCTCAGGGTTTTATCGACCATCACTGAAACAAAATCCAGGTCGTCATTCCAGTAGATAGATTTTTCTTCGAGTACTGATTCAAGCTCTTCCGATTCTGTGAGTATAAGGCTGAGCATGCGTGAGATGAATTTCTTATCCTCAGAATAGCTGCTCTTACCGCTGTTCATATACTCTCTGTATATTGATGAGTCCTTCAGTATGTTATAATATATTTTCGGTATTTCCTTATTGCCTATCCAGGACAGTTTCGCCGTTCTGGAATAGTTTTTTAGTTGCTTATTTACGGAGAGCTGCCTGAACAGCCTGTTTTCAATTAATTTGGTATTTGGATTTAAATCCTCGTAAGTGGGGATTTTCTTTTGCCTTGCTATTTCGATCTTTTCCTCTGCCAGATCAACTATTTCAAGGATCAGCAACAGGAGAAGATGGTACAGGTCGTAACTTTTCTTAAGGCTGATCAGCAGCTCTTTGTCAGCTGCTTCAAGATCATCCCCTTTCTTCCTGTTAAAGGCATACAGAATGAGTAATGCTTTAATACGTAGTAGTCTCCTGCTTATCATCAAAAGAACACTTGAATTATTTGAATGCAAAAATACTCTTTTTCTTCTTCACACAAAACTGTAAATGAGATAAAACTGTGGATGGGGTATGACGGGGACTTCGAAATTTTGATATATGAAAATATTTGTTACATTTGACAGCGTTAATTAATTCCAAATTAAATTCAGCTTTATGAAGGACGAGAACGAAGCCAAAGGGAGTGAGTTAAGCAACAACAACGAAAATGATTCAAGCGGGCGTGAAGAGGTTTACACAAAGATTGTCAGGGCAGGAAACAGGACCTATTTTCTGGATGTAAAGTCAACACGCAAGAATGATCTTTACCTGACTATTACCGAGAGCAAAAAGCGGTTCAACAAGGATGGTAAGTTCTTTTACGAGAAGCACAAGCTTTTTCTTTACCAGGAAGATTTTGACAAGTTCAGTGACGGTCTGGAGGATGTGTTTTCTTTTATAAGAAGCTCAGACACAGGTGTATCATCTGAAGCAAATGATGAAGTAAGTGAGAGGGAAGTCAAGACAGTTGATAAAGAGACGGATGATACGGAAAAGGAGGATGACTCAAAGACAACAGATGAATTCATAAATGTTGAATTTGAGGATCTTGGGGAGAAATAGCTTTTTCCTTTTACCTTCTCCTGACTGCCGGGACCTGTCTATACTTTAAAACAGAACATGCTCGATTATTTTTTACTGGCACTGGCCATTGTTTTTATTATTATTGGTATTATCGGGTGCCTTGTACCGGTATTGCCCGGTCCCCCTCTCAGCTTTGCAGGGATTCTTATTCTGCACTTCACTGATTTTGCTGAATTCAGGGTTAACCTGCTGGTTATCCTTGGTATTATTGCAGTGATTGTTGCAGTTTTTGATTATGTAGTTCCGATCTGGGGCACAAAGAAGTTCGGGGGCACCAAATATGGGATAAGGGGGGCAACCATAGGGCTCGTGGTAGGTTTGTTTTTCGGCCCTCCGGGCATTATTATAGGCCCTTTCCTGGGCGCTGTAACAGGTGAAATGATTTACAGGGGCGATTTCAACTATGCTATAAGAGCCGGTTTTGGAAGCCTTATAGGTTTCATGGCCGGCATAGGTATTAAACTGGCAGCATCTCTCATAATTACTTTCTATTTTATCAGAGGACTATTCTAGAAAAGGCAGGGGAGACCCGGGCCTGACTGTGGGGTGCACTGTGGTCAGCTACCCAGTGTGGCAACCATAACTGCTTTAATGGTGTGCATCCTGTTTTCCGCTTCATCAAATACTATGGAATGTTCTGACTCAAAAACATCATCAGTCACTTCCATCCCATTAAGACCGTATTTCTGATATATTTCTTCCCCTACTTTTGTTTCCCTGTTATGAAAAGCCGGGAGGCAATGGAGGAATTTCACATCCGGGTTAGCTGTTCTTTCGATAAGTTTTTTATTAACCTGGTAAGGTTTTAGCATATTGATCCTCTTCTCCCATACCTCTTCAGCTTCGCCCATTGACACCCATACATCTGTATACAGGAAATCAACGCCTTTGACGGCTTCATCAATGTTGTCGGTTATGTTGATTTTTGCTCCTGTTTTGGAGGCTATCTCCCTGCAGGTGGCAACCAGCTCTTCCGATGGTTGCACTTCAGCAGGAGCAGCGGCCCTGAAATCCATTCCCATCTTGGCAGCTCCCACGAGGAGTGAATTGCCCATGTTGTTCCTGGCGTCACCAAGATAGCAGAAACTTATTTCGTTCAGGGCTTTATTTGAGTGCTCTGCCATTGTCATAAAGTCAGCCAGTATCTGTGTGGGATGAAATTCATTGGTAAGACCGTTCCATACCGGAACACCCGCATACCTTCCCAGTTCCTCAACTATTTCCTGTCCGAAACCCCTGTATTCAATACCATCATACATGCGACCCAGAACCCTGGCTGTGTCTTTCATTGATTCCTTATGTCCTATCTGCGAACCGGTAGGGCCTATGTATGATACATGTGCTCCCTGGTCGAGGGCAGCCACTTCAAAGGCACATCTTGTCCTGGTAGATGCTTTTTCGAATATGAGAGCTATATTCTTGCCTTTTAGCCTGTGTTGCTCTACACCTGCATATTTTGCCTTTTTGAGGTCAACAGACAGATCCAGTAAAAATTTTATCTCGCCCGGTTCAAAATCCAGTAATTTCAGAAAATTCCTGTTTCGTAAATTGTAAGCCATAACTAATATGTTTTTTAATTGATAAATCGCCCTGTTTTTTAACTTCCGGGGCTGACACCTGCCGGCGCAGCCCGCACCGGACTCCTCTCCCGGCCCCTGCCGGCGCAGCCCGCA